>JBQCJC010000393.1:0-3067 GCA_051953135.1 Thermoanaerobaculia bacterium
GGGCGGCCGGGGGCGGGGCCGCGGACGCGGGTGGTGATTTGGAGTGCGGTGGCGACAGCCACCGCTTTCGAAACTCAATGCCGGCCGTGCATGCGCAGCAAAAGATCCCACACATACCCGCCGCCCAGCCACACCGCGGCAACAACGATCACCACCACGCCCAACGTCACGTACAACCTCGTTTGCTTACTCATAGGAAAGTGCCTATCTCAAGGAAATTCGCGTGGCACGCCACGCGGGATATGCACTGCTGATTGCGCCGAGGATCACTACGAGCGCGAGCCATGTGGCGATCGCGCGAAACGAAATCAGGAACTCGACCGGCGTCTTGATGAACAGCGTGCCGGTCGCGCGATCCATCAGCCACGTCGCGGGAATCGAGAGCGCGATCGCGATGAGCCAGCTCGCGATCGCGTTACGCACGCCTTCGCGCATCACGCGCATCGCGATGACCGGCGGCGTCGCACCGATCGCACTGAGCACACCGAGCTCGCGCGTGCGACTCACGACGCGCAGCGTGAGCGATGACGTCAGTGCGAACACGCCGACGAGCACGACGAGCATCGCGGCGAAGAAGATCGCGCTCTCGATGATGACGAGGTGATCCTCGATCGCTTGGCGGCGATCGGTGAGCAACTGCACGTGCGCGACCGGAAGATCGGTGCGCTGCAATGCACGCTCGATCTCGCGCGCGGTCTCGCTGCGATGTGAGCGCGTGCTCACGCGTGCGTTTCGCGTTCGCGTTGCATCGACGTTGACGGTTGCTCGCGACGCGTATGCCGTCGCACCGGAGCCGAGCTCTTTCACGATGCCGACGACGTGCAGATTCTTCGGCTTCTTCGCCGCGAGCGCCTGATTGATCACGTACTCGCCGTCCTTCGCGAACCAGCGTCCTTCGATCAACGGCAGTTGCAGCAACTTCGAATCGACGCCGATGAGTGTGTAGTCATCGCGTCTCGTCTCGAGCCACGACTCGACATGCGTGACATCCGCAACGCCGCGAATGATTCGCTGCGCTTCATTCGTATCGACGGGATCGCGAAAGCGCACATCGACGTCGTATCGCCGCGCGTGAAAATCATTCGCGATCGATTGCGACCACGACAGCGAGACGTTCATCGCCGCGATGAACACCGCGCCGCCGATCGCGAGCGTCGCGATCGTGAGCAGCATGCGCTCGCGGCGCTGCACCGGATCCTTGCGCAGCGCATCGTGAATGCTGATGCGCGTTGCGCGTGCGATCGGTATCGCGGCGACGACGATCGGCACGAGCACGCCGATCGCGATTTGCGTGATCAGCACTAGCGGCGAGACCGCTTCACTCGCAAGCGTCGCGTTGAGCATCGATGCGGCGAAGCGCGCGTACGCTCGACCTGCACTCAACGCGATCGGCATCGCGATGGCGAGCGACAACGTCGCGAGAATCGCAACGTGCGCGAGCGACATCAACGCGAGTTGTCGGGTCGATGCGCCGACGGTTTTCATCACGCCGAGTTGCCGCGTTTGATTTGCGAGCAGCGCGTGAATCATGTTCGCGACGAGGAACGCGCTGAGCACGAGCGTGAGCACGCCGAATGCGCCGAGGAGATAAAGGAAGGTGCGCATTTGATCGGCGTGCGGATGCGCATTCGGGATTTGTTCGACGTCCCCGAATCTGCGAAGACGATTCGCGTCGCTCGTGCCCGTGATGCGTAGCGTCACGTCATCGACGCCGCGCAGCGTCACGTCATCGACGTCGCGCCACGACACGAACCCCGCGACGATGTGATCCATCCAGCCCGGCGCGAGTCCCGGCGCGTGTACCGTTCCACTCACGCGCAGTTCTTCGTCGCGACCGTTGATGCGCGCGGTAACGCGTTTCACATCGTGCAGCATCGACAACGACGCGCGCTCGATCGCGATCTCGCCATTGCGCGGCCACACACCGGAGTTGAGCGTGATGCGATCGACGCGAATGTCATTGAAGTCGCGAACGACGAAGAGCGCGAGCGGCAGCCATTCGTCGTCGCCGATGCGCACGCGGCCCATGAGCAGCGGTCGCGGCTCGACGTCTTTCACGCCATCGATGCGTTGGATGTCATCGATGACGTCGAGCGATTTCGCGTGCACGACGAGCGTCGCCGGATTCGAATCGCGCCACGTGCGATCGAGCTCGCGCGCGAGGATCGATTGCGCGGTCATCCTCGCGCCGACGCCGAACACACCCGCGGCCATCGCGAGAATCGCGAGCGCGGTGCGACCCGGAGTCTCCGCGAGATCGCGAACCACTTTGCGCCAGCGCGTCACGCCATTCTCCCGTCGGCGATCGAGATGACGCGATCGACCGGCGCATCGCGCTCGTGCGTGACGACGATGATCGTGCGTCCTTCGTTCGCAAGCTCGCGAAAGAGCGCGAACACCGCGGCGCCATTCGTCGAATCGAGATTGCCGGTCGGCTCATCGGCGAGGAGCAGCGGCGGATCGTTCGCGAGCGCGCGCGCAATCGCAACGCGTTGCTGTTCGCCGCCGGAGAGCGCGTTCGGCAATTTGTCTTTTTGCGCAAGGACGCCGACGCGATCGAGAAATTCCATCGCACGCGTGCGTCGCTGCTTCGCGGGAAGCGCGCCGAGGAAATCCATCGGGAGCGTGATGTTCTCGAGCGCGGTGAGCGTCGGCAGGAGTTGAAAGAATTGAAAGACGAAGCCGACACTGCGCCCTCGCCAGCGCGCGAGCTCGCTCGTGCGGAGACGCTCGATCGCGCGATCGTCGATGAGCACGCGGCCGGAGCTCGGCCGGTCGATTCCGCCGAGCATGTTCAACAACGTCGACTTGCCGCTGCCTGATTTGCCAACGATGCCGGCGAGCTCTCCGCGCGCGATGTCGAGATCGATGCCGCGCAGCGCGTGAAACGCGCCCGCGGGTGTGTCGTAGGTTTTCGTGACCGCTTCGAGATGAATCACGAACGCGAGATTGCGCGCGGAAAGCTGAACGGGATTTGAATGAGATGTTCAGGTTGTGTTCAGCTTTGAAACGGTAGTCGGTAGTCAGTAGTCGGTAGTCAGGGGAACCGCTCCGCTGGAAACACATG
>JBQCJC010000394.1:0-3497 GCA_051953135.1 Thermoanaerobaculia bacterium
CTCGGCAGCATCACGCTCGAAACCGATGTCGACTTCGTCCCGTCGCTCGTCCTCGGACCTGCCGACGGCTGGTGCGTCGGCAACAAGTGGAACGTCGCGCCGGTCACTGAGACGGTGACCGTGAAATCGCCGATCGCTCCACCGACGAACACGATCAAGACGACCATCGGTGGCGAAGGCGAAGTGCTCGCCGTCGGCGAATCCGTAACGGTTCCGGCCGGTACGTTCAACACCGTGAAGTACCGCGGCGTGATGGTCAGCGACGGCAACGTGCAGACGGCAATCACGTGGGTCTCGATGGAGCACAACATCGTCGTGAAGCAGCAGGCGTTCGATGCAAACGGCGCCGTAACCACGCTGGTCGAGCTCACCTCAGTTCAATAGGAGCGTGACTTGCAGGGGCTTCCATTCGGAGGCCCCTGATCATGTCCCGAGTGGAACGCACCGAAAATCCGAGCGAGCGCCGCGGCTCCGAACAACTTCGTGAAGCGCAGCGCGGACGCCGCGATCCGCATTCACGTCAGAGCGATCCGAGCCCCGGCTCGACTCCCGGAAAAGCCGAGGGTGAGTTGAATGATGTCGAGGAAGCGCTCGAGCATCAGCGCGAGTGAGCGCTCAAACCTCGATTCCTACACTTCGCATCAACGCCAGGGCGTTGCTCTTCGTGACGACGCCCGGCCGCATCCGATAATCGAACACGACCTTCCCGTCTTCGATGTGATCCTCGAAGTGCACGTTCGCGGCGCGCGGCGCGAGTGAATCCGCGATCTGCGCCAGCGCGAGATCGTGCGTCGACACGAGTCCGATTGCGTCGCGTTCCACCAACTGCCGCACGATCGCCTCGGCACCAATCCTTCGATCGTGCGAGTTCGTTCCCGCGAGCACTTCATCGAGGAGGAACAGTAGCGGTCCCTGCTTGGACAGCTCGAGCACTTGTCGAATGCGCAGAATCTCCGCGTAAAAACGCGATGCGTTTTCCTGCAGTGAATCGGCGATGCGAATCGATGCGCCGACCGCCATCGGTGCGATGCGCATCGTCTTCGCACACACCGGCGCGCCCGTCATCGCGAGCACTGCTGCGACGCCGACGCTGCGCATCATCGTGCTCTTCCCCGACATGTTCGATCCGCTGACGACGAGCAGTCGCGGCGCATCGTGAAGACGAATGTCGTTCGTCACGCGACGATTGCTCGGGATGAGCGGATGTCCGAGGGACTCGGCTTCGAGCTGGGGCGCTCCGTCGAGAATCTCCGGCATCGCGAACGACGGATGCTCGAACGCGAACGATGCGAGGGACGCGAGCGCTTCGATCTCGCCGACCGCTTCGATCCACTCGCCGCTGCGCGCGCCGCTGCGAATGCGCCAGCGCTCGATCTTCATCGCGAGATGCGGAGTCCACAACAACAGAAATGCGAACGGCGCGAAGAACTGATTGCGTCGCGCATCGAGCAGACCGACGAGCTTGCGCAATCGCTCGATTTCCTGCGATGCGGGAAGTTGCGCGCCGCGCAAACGATCGTGCAATGCAACGAGTCGCGATGATGTGAATGGCTCGCGCTCGATGCGTGCGAGCACGCCCGCAAGCAACGCCAGTGCGGGCTCCGCGCGCTCGACTGCCATCACGATCGGCACGATGCGCGGATGCAGACGACGCGCGAGCAGAGTCGTGAGCACGATCATCACGACGAGCGGCCACGACGGCATGTTCGCGAACGCACCGAGTCTCGCCTCGGGATGCGTGTAGTCGATGATCTTTGCAATCCACGACGGAATCGTGAGCAGCAGCAGAATCGAAGTGATCGCCGGCAGTACGAACGTTGCGAATCGCTCGAACGCGCCGAACGCCACCGACGGCATCGCCGCCCACGCGTCGAGCTTCGCGCTCTCGACTTCCTTCACCACTTCCGCGGCTTCGATCGAAACGTCTTCGCGCAGATCGACGCGATCGCGCAACTCTCGCACCGCATCCTGACGCGCGCGCGTTTCGTTCGCATCGCGCGACGGTTCTTTCAGCCACTGCGCGAGACGACGACGTCCCGCGGGCGTGACCGCGACGGAGATCAATTCGAAGAGCGAGCCTTTACCGAAGAGATCGAAATCACCGGCGTAGGGATGATGATCGTCGGCGAATTCGGAGCCGGGATCGCCGAGGCCGGGCCACGTTTCGTCGATGCGTGCGAGACCGCGTTCATAAAAGCGCGCACCGTTCTCCGCGCGAACGCGTGCACGAATGACGCGCTCGTGCATGACGACGAGCACGATGAATGCGATGAGCGGCACCAGCGCCGCGAGCATGTTCCAGAACGCGACCGCAATCGTGATCGCGATCAGTGCGAGGCGCGTGAGGGAGATGGTGCGTTCGCGCGCGCGAAGCCGCGCCGTGGATTGTGTTCGTTGTTCGAGTCGTTCGACGTAGAGATCACGCACGGACGCATCATTCCTGTATCCACCCGGCGCGCGCAATCCTTACAATTCGCTCATGCAAACAATCGAAGCGCTCTTCGCCGACTATGCGTCGTATCACCAAACGCCCGGCAACAAGGCCTTCCATCGCCTCGGCATCCCGCTGATCATGCTCAGCCTCATCGGCATGCTCACGCAGGTCAAGCTCGGCCTTCTCGGCGGCATCAGCTTCGACGCAGCGATGATTCTCATCGCCGCATCGTCCGCGTACTACTTCGTCATCGAGTGGCGACTGGCGATCGCGATGATCGCCGTCTCCATCCTCTTCTACTTCATCGGCGCCGCGATTCCCTTCTGGATCAACGTCGCGCTCTTCGTCCTCGGATGGATCTTTCAGTTCATCGGCCACAAAGTCTACGAGCACAAAAATCCCGCGTTCTTCCGCAACTTCGTTCATCTGCTCGTCGGGCCGCTCTGGATCCTCAACGACTTCGTGCCCATCGTGAAGAAGAGAAACGCGTGAGCCATCGCGCGATCTTCGAGCGCACCACGCACATCCACGCATCACTCGCCGACGTTTTCGAGTTTTTCTCCGCTCCCGATAACCTCGGCCGCATCACTCCGCCGCACATGCGCTTCCGCATCCTCGCGGGACCGAATCGCCGCTTGCGCGAAGACGATCGCATCTCTTACCAGTTCCGCATCTTCGGCATCCCCATGCGCTGGCAGACGCACATCGATCTCTGGCGCGACGGCGAAGCGTTCGCCGATCTGCAGGAGTGCGGGCCCTACAAATACTGGCGTCACCTGCATTCGTTCGAAGAAAAAAACGGCATTGTCGAAATGCACGACCGCGTCGAGTACGAACTTCCGTTCGGCGCACTCGGTGCGATCTTCGCCGGCTGGCTCGTGCGCCGACAGTTGCGCGCGATCTTCGAATACCGCGCGAACGTCATCACAACCGTGTTTAGTTGACGCGGCCACCTGTCACCCCGAGCGGAGCGAGGGGCCTGGCGGTTGGGCGGCTGGCAACACGCGCCTCGTACCCCCCCCCCCCCCCCATGCCGCCCCCCCCCCCCGGGTGGCCATGGCCC
>JBQCJC010000395.1:0-13696 GCA_051953135.1 Thermoanaerobaculia bacterium
CCATGCACGTTCGAAGAACGGCCTCCCGCACCAGAGCACGACCGGCGTCGCGAGCGCGAGCTCGATCCACGGCGCCCACTGCAGGAGTGAATGACTGAAGATCTCGTGTGCGCGCGACGTGTGTCGCAGCATCGCGAACACCACCAGCGGCAACGTGAACACGAGACTGATCCAGAAGCGCCGCGACATGTCCGCGAGTTCCGGATTTTTCGTATCGTCGAGCGTCACGGGTTCGGGCTCGAGCGCCATTCCGCACTTCGGGCATGCACCCGGGCGGTCCTGCCGCACTTCCGGATCCATCGGGCAGACGTACATCGTTCCTGCCGGAGCCGGCGTCATCGCCTGCGGTTTTGCTTTCGGATCGAGGAACGCGCGCGGATTCGCATCGAACTTCTGCTTGCACGACACCGCGCAGAAGTAAAAGGTATTGCCTTCGAAAACGGACTTGCCGGCCGCATGCGCAGGATCGACCTGCATCCCGCACACGGGATCGATCTGACGATTCATCCGGCGAAGCATATGTCGTCCGGAGAAACGGGCGATGTGATGAGGAACGGTGCGCTCGCCGCGCGTCAGCCTTTTCTCGACTACATTGCGATCGATGACACCGGATCTCGAATCCGCGCGCGCCGCGTTCGCGCAATTCCTCGGCGCGACGAAGCCCAACGATCGCATCCTCGTGTTTCATGATTCCGATGCGGATGGCGTGACCTCGGGCGTCGTGCTGCAACGCGCGTTGGAGCGCATGCAGTTCACGAACGTGATGCGACGCTCGACGTCGCGCGAACGCGATGCATGGTCCGAGGAAAATCGCGCGCTGATCGCAAGCACAACTCCGAACGTCGTCTTCGTGCTCGACCTCGGATCGCGCGACGAATCCCTCATCGACAACGCGCGCTGCTGCTTCATCGATCATCATCGTCCCGATGGTGTTCCGCCCAACTCGTTGCTCATCACCGCGTATACGTGGGATCCGATTCCGAACACGTCGTTGATCGTCTACGACATCTGCTCGCCGCTCATCGACATTCACGATCTCGACTGGATCGCGGCGATCGGCGCCCTCAGTGACGTCGGAGAGAAAGCGCCGTTCGCATTGTTGAAGGAAGTGAAGCAGCGCTACGCGATGAGCGAGTTGAAGGAAGCGACGGCGCTGGTCAACGCGGCACGACGTTCCTCGAACTATCAGCCGGAAGTCGCCGCGCGTGCATTGCTCGATGCGTCAGCGCCGCGCGATGTGCTCGCGATCGCGGAGCTGCGTGAAGCGCGCGCCGAGGTGCAGCGCGAGATGAATGAGGCCAAGAAGGCGGCGCCGAAATTCGCGGGCAACGTGGCGCTCATTCGCGTGCACTCGCGCGTGCAAGTGCATCCGGTGATCGCGCAGATCTGGCGCACGCGATTGCCGAAGTACATCGTGATCGTCGCGAACGACGGCTACATCGATGGGCGCGTGAACTTCTCGATGCGCTCGTCATCGCACATCAATCTTCTCGATTTCCTCCGCGCCATCGACCTCGGTGAAGGCGAAGGTTCGTACGCGCGCGGACACGATCAGGCGACGGGCGGAAGTCTGCCGATCGCGCGATGGAATCTGTTGCTCGAGAAATTGGGATTCGCCGGTGGAGAGGCGGGCTCTTAGCCCGCCGCCCCACTGTTCCGCGTGAAAAACTCGCGATCGACGCGCAGTTGATTGTGTACGTCGCGCACGCCACTCACCGACTCCACCACATCTTCCGCGAGTCGTTTCGTGCGGCGATCGTCGACCGTTCCCTGCAGCGTCACTTCGCCGTTCGACACCGTCACTTCGATGTCTGACGCGTCGATGTCGTGATGATCGGAGAGGCGTTCCGACACGAGCTCGCGCAGACGATCATCGCTGCGTTGAAATCCTTTCGGGCCGCGGCCGCGAAAGCTCTGCTGTTGCGTCGAGCCGTAATCCCAGCCGCGGTCATAGCCGCCGCGTGTTTCGAAATCGCGGTTGTTCATCGTGTTGAACCCGCCGCCGCCGAATCCGCCGCCGACTCCGTAATCTCCCGCGCGGTCGTCACGATAGTCATCGCGATAGTCGTTTCGATTGCCGCCGAAGCGGTCCCAGCGATCACGATCCCAGTGTTCCGCCATCGATTCCTCCTGTTGCCGTGCGCTGCAACAGGCGTTCCGAACGGCGTCTATGTAATCGCTTTGCGACGGAACTGGCGCAGACCGAAGAGCAGGAACGCGGCGTCGAACGCGATGAGTGCGCCGAGGATCGCCCACAACGCGAGATGCGGTGAGTGCGGCACGAGCGCGCTGCGAAATCCTTCACTCGCATACACGAGCGGATTGATCAGCACGACACGCTTGAGAATCGGGAACTTCGCCAGCGCCGCCCACGGATAGTACGTGCAGCCGAAGAAAATCATCGGCGCCATGACCATGCTGAACATGAGTCCGACGTGCTGCTGACCGACACTGCATCCGAGGACGAGACCTAACGTTGCGGAGAGCGCGGCAACGAGCAACGCGATTGCGAAGAACAACGGCAACTGCGCGCCTTCGAACTGCACGCCGCCCATCAGCAGCCACGCCGCGGGAATCACGACGAAGCCGGCGATCAGCGCCTGAATCATTCCCGCGACGACCTTCTCGATCGCGAGCCACTCGATATTCATCGGCGCGAGCAATCGATCCTCGATCTCCTTCGTGAATTGAAACTCGGAGATGAGCGGCATCGTCACGGCCCACGTGCCGGTCATGATCATGCTCAGCGCGATCACACCTGGCAGCAGCAGCGCTTTGTACTGCGGCGCCATGAGACCGCTCGTCGTCATGACGCGGCCGAACACGAAGACAAACATCATCGGCTGCATCAGCGTCTGAAACGCGAGAGTGACGAAGTTGCGTCGTGCGACATGCGCATCTCGCGCGAGCATCGCCAGAAACGTGCGGATGTTCATTCGCGCAGACTCCGTCCGGTGTGATGGAGAAAGAGATTCTCGAGACTCGGCTCGGAGATGTGGAGATCGCGAATCGTCGCACCCGCATTCACCGCCGCGGCAACGACCGCGGGCACGAGCGTGCCTCCGCGATCCGCATACACATCGAGCTGACTGGCGCTCGTGCTGCGCACTTCGGAAACGCCATCGAGTTTGCGCAGTGCATCGACGAGCACGTCGCGCGCATCATCGAGTTGCACGCGCACCACGAATCCGCCGGGGATCGATTGCTTGAGCTCCTGCGGCGTACCGAGGGCGATGATCTTTCCGTGATCGACGATCGCGAGTCGATGGCAGAGCGCGTCCGCTTCTTCCATGTTGTGCGTCGTCAGCAGAATCGTTTTGCCGCGCGCGTTGTACTCGCGCACCATTTCGATGAGCAGCAGTCGCGTTTGCGGATCGAGTCCCGCGCTCGGCTCATCGAGGAACAGCACCGCGGGGTCGTGCATCATCGCGCGCGCGATCGAGAGGCGCTGCATCATCCCGCCGGAAAATCCGAGGACGCGTTGCTTCGCGCGATCGGTGAGCTTGAACTGCTCGAGCAATGCATCCGCGCGACGATTGCGCTCCGCCGAAGGGATCGCGAAGTACGCGCCGTGAAACGTGAGGATCTCGCGCGCGGTGAGCGCGAAGTCGAGATTCGGACGCTGCGGCACCACGCCGATCAGATGCTTCACCGCGACCGGATTCGTCCACACGTCGTGCTCGCCGATCCACGCGCGACCGGCCGTAGGCCGCACGCGCGTCGTGAGCACTCCGACAGTGGTTGACTTGCCCGCGCCGTTCGGGCCTAACAAACCGAAGATCTCGCCTGGACGCACTTCGAGCGAAAGATCGTCGAGTGCGGTGACTTGTCCGAAGACTTTGCGCAGCCCTTCCGTGCGGATTCCGACAGCCATGAGAGTCGCGCGATTTTACGCTCACACCTGCGTGTGACGTTCACCCCTGGCCATCGCGTCGCATGCGACCTATGGATGAAATGGAGCATTCGACTCGGAGGACCACGATGAATCCGCTGTTCACTCACATCCTCACACCGACCGATCTCAGCGACTCGAGTCTGCCTGCACTTCGCTACGCCCGACTGCTCGCCGACAGATTCGCGGCGAAGCTGACGGTGATGTACACCGATCCGATCGTCTATCCCGTCGATTACCTCGGGCCGATCGGACCGTACGTTCCGACCAGCGAGCACGAAGATCGTCTGCGCAAAGATGTCGAGTCGTATGCATCGCCGTCACTCGAAGGACGCGAGTTCACGATCGAAGTGACAGCCGGTCAGCCGATTCCCGCGATCCTCGCGGACGCGCGCGAACTGCACGCCGACTTGATCGTGATGGGCACGCATCGACGTCACGGCTGGCGTCGCGCACTCCTCGGTTCGGTCAGCGACGGCGTGATTCACGACTCGCACATTCCTGTGCTCACCGTCGCGCACGACGACACCGGCACCACGATGCCGTACGCGATCACGAACATCCTCTGTCCGATCAACTTCAGCGACGTTGCACGCGAGTCGCTGCGCTTCGCATCGCGTATCGCGGATGCGTTCGATGCACGACTCACGATCGCGCACGTGATCGATGATCCCGCGAACGCATCGATCGACGAAGCAGGCGTGCGACGCTGGGTCGCACCCGAGCTTCAACATCGCTGCGACTATCGCGAAGTGATTTTGCGCGGCGGACCCGCGGAGCGCGTGCTCGATTGCGCGGAAGATCTCGGCGCCGACTTCCTCATCCTCGGCGCACAACATCAACTCTTCCGCGACACGACCGTGATCGGCACGACGTCAGAGCGATTGATTCGATTCGCATCCGTGCCAGTGCTTGTTGTACCGCGAGGAGTGGACAGGAAGGAGTGATCGATACGAAGCGCCCAGGTCACTCGTGGGAGTGAGTGACCCCCAAGCACAGGCGCAAGAATTAAAGCAACGTCATTCCGTTCGTCGCCGCCGAGTGCTCGGAATTCGTTTCCTCTTCCGAAACAGCCGCAACAACGTACTGCTTCTTCCACTCCGGCCACGCGTCCACGGTTCTGGCTGTCGCTTCAACGGTCTTCCAGAAATTCTCGTTGTCCGGTGTGCTGCGATCAATGGTGATCGTCATAGAGCAGGCCTTTCGATTGAGGTCGTCGCTTTGTTCAGTGCTTCGAGAAGATCATTCACGCCTTTGCGCTCAAGATCGAGATACGAAAGCGGTCGCAATGGTACTCGCGGGGACGGCTCGTCTGATCCTGTTTTTTCACCGCGTTCATTTTTCCGTTCGATCTTCTTTCCTTCTGGTGTCGTCGCCGAGAAGGATTCGAGATACCTCCGCGGTCCTACGCCAATGAAGGGCCGAAACAAAATCTTGTGCTCTCCGTTGCATTGGTTGCATTTTCTATTCTCGCGCAAATCGAGAGTCATGGAGTCTTCGTGCAGCCGAATTGCCAAACTCTTCGGATAGGGTTCAATGTAGATAACGCGCGACAAGCCTGCACCAATGATCAACTTCGCACACTCGTGACACGGAAATGTCGTCGTATAAAGGTCTTGTCCGCTCGTCGAGATCCCCACGCGACCTGCACTCTGTAGCGCTTCCATTTCGGCGTGAGTAGACCTGCTGAACTCGACGATGGAGCCGAATTCTGTCGATTTGAAGAGCTCGATCGCTTCGTTGAGATCTACATTTGTCGCGAGCCACTTACGATCCTTCATCTCGTCGAGAACACCTTTGACGATCCGCTCTTCCTGTTCGTTTGAGAAATCGCGAGGCTTGTTGATATCGCGATGATCGTAGTGCCCGGGCCAATACTGCCCCCCTCCCGAGCGAGGCACTTCATTGCTCCCGCAAGCCAAGACTTCTCCACGACGAGTGGCGAGCACCGCGCCAACTTGACGCGCGAGCGAACCCGACCGCGTAGCCGCAGCATGCGCGAGAAACATTAAGTACTCTTCACGTGAAGGCGTCTCGTGCACGCTCCCCATCACCAACCGCATGATTCTCTGAATCTGATCGTGCGGAGTCGGCCTGCGCTCTTCGCCGTCGTCGAGTACTTCATCGTCGACGCGCGAAACGAAAAAATCGGCTAAATGAAATGTGTCCTGCAACCGTTGCCCATGCTTCTCCGGCTGACGTTCGTCCTTACGAATCAGTCGTTCGGCCGCTGCGGCATGCTCAGCGAACTCCCGCGAGTTCTCGTTGCGTCCGTAGTCTTTTGCAATATCGATCGCGAGTTGATTCTGCCGTGCAGCGGGATCGGAGTGCACACCGATGAGGTAGAAGCCGGACTGATACACGCGGCGGAGGGTATAGACCTCGTCGGGATGCTTGACTGACCGAAGAATGTAGGCACGGCGCGCGGTCGGAGGATCATCGATTCCATTCTTCAGCTTATCGAGCAATGCATGGGCTTCGCTGGATGAAATCGCCTCCCCGCTGTCGTGTCGTTCAAGAAACGCTCGGAGTTCGTCGACACGCAACGGCAGTGCATCTTTTTCAGTATTCTCGAATCGGATCTGCTGTATTCGCTGAATCGCAAGCAACGCAAGCGCATCGTAGGTCGCCGACCTCCGCAGCGCGTTTCCTGCGTCCATGTGCGAGTCGATGTGCTTGTCGCGAGGACTACTCACCAACTCGATCGCGTTTCCGTTGTCGTCGGCGAGTTGAAACCGTTGAAGGAACGTACTCAGACGTATCGTCGATACGTCGTATCCGGCGATGGTCAGTCCATTCTTGAGCTCTGTCTCGACCCAGTCGAAATCCGTTCCGACGGGTCCAACGAGCGCAAACACGAGTTCGAACTGCTCTTTCGCCACGCCCACGCGCCCTCTCTTCAAACGTAGATTTCGTGGTTGATTACCAGCGAGCGTACGCGCGGTGAAGAACGAACGTCAACTGCATCGTTCTTCTGATCTGAGCGCACAATACGCGCTCCAATCCTCACAAGGAGAGCGTTCACGCATGGCCAACACGGAGTATCCCGTCCGCCGGATCATCTTTGCCTCGGGCCTCGGCACGATGATTGAGTGGTACGACTTCTACATCTTCGGCAGTCTCGCCGTGATCATGTCCGAGTTGATGTTCCCGGCCGGCGATCCAGCGTGGGCGCTGATCAAAACGTGGGCGCTCTTCGCAACGGGATTCATCGTGCGGCCGTTCGGCGCGATCGTGTTCGGCCGCGTCGGTGACCTCATCGGCCGCAAATACGCGTTCCTCGTCACGCTCACGATCATGGGCTTCTCGACATTTCTCATCGGCGTGCTGCCGACGTACGCGCAGATCGGCGTGCTCGCGCCATCGATCCTGCTCGTGCTGCGATTGCTGCAAGGTCTCGCACTCGGCGGCGAATACGGCGGCGCCGCGGTCTACGTCGCCGAGCACGTGCCCGATCACCGTCGCGGGTACTACACGAGCTTCATTCAAATCACCGCGACCCTCGGCTTGTTCGTCTCGCTCGGTGTGATTCTCGGCGTGAAAAACATGATGTCCGCCGAAGACTTCAAAGCATGGGGATGGCGCGTGCCGTTCCTGCTCTCGATTCTGCTCGTCGCGATGTCGCTCTACATCCGCATGAAGATGAGCGAGTCGCCGCTGTTCGCCGCGCTGAAGAGTCAGGGCAAGACATCGACCGCACCGCTGAAAGAAAGCTTCGGCCAGTGGGCGAATCTCAAGATCGTCCTGCTCGTGCTCCTCGGCGCCACTGCAGGTCAGGGCATCGTCTGGTACACGGGCCAGTTCTACGCGCTCTCATTTCTGCAGAGCGTGCTCAAAGTCGACATCACGAAATCGAGCATCATCGTCGCCGTCGCGCTGCTGCTCGGCATGCCGTTCTTCGTTCTGTTCGGCGCGCTCTCCGACAAGATCGGCCGTCTCAAGATCATGATGGCCGGCAATCTCATCGCCGCGCTCACGTACCTTCCGATCTACAAAGCGATCACGCATTACAGCAGCGATCCCGCGAATCCGAACATGGTCATGCTCACGCTGCTCGTGTTCGTGCAGGTGATTTACGTGACGATGGTGTACGGCCCCATTGCCGCGTTTCTCATCGAAGCGTTCCCCGCGCGCATTCGCTACACCTCATTCTCACTGCCGTATCACCTCGGCAATGGCTGGTTCGGCGGCACGCTGCCGCTCATCGCGGGATTGCTCGTCGAGGAGACGGGCAACAAATTCGCGGGACTCTACTGGGTCATCGGCGTGGCGTTGATGACGTTCTTCGTCGGCACGTTCGGCCTCAGCGAGAGTCATCGCGTGGAGATCTGGAAAGAAGCAGAGCACGCGCGGCCGAGTTGATCGCGTCGAAGATCTCGCCGGGTTCTTCGCATCGCTCGTCATCGAGAGCTCGCAACGGAACGATCCCCGTGAGACTGCCGGTGAGAAATGCACCGGCTTTGATCTCGTCGCGCGACGGGATTCGTTCTTCGATCTCGATGCCGTTCGCGCGCGCAAGATCGAGCACCCACGCGCGCATGATTCCGGGCAGCACGTTGTCCTTCGCGGTGATGAGCGAATGCTTCGTCACCGCGAAAAGATTCGTCGCGGTGCCTTCTCCGGTCGCGAACAGCGCTTCATTCGCATTTGCCGCGACCGCGCGTCGCAACGCGATCACGCACGGCGCGTACGACGTCATCTTGTGCTCGGGCAATGCGCGCGCGAGTGATGCATCGAGTGTGATCGCGCGCGCGTTCTCGCGACGCTGCAACGTCAGGGGTGGAATGGCATGCGCCTCGGCGAAGAGCGTCCATTCGTTCGCCGACGAGGCAACATAAATCACACGCAGCGCGGCTTCCTCGCTGACGTTCGCGGCCGCGCGCATCGCATCGCGTCGAAACGCGTACGCATCGGGTTCCGGAAATCCGAGCGTGCGCGCGGAGCGCGTCATACGCGCGAGATGTTCTTCGAGCATCACGACCTCGCCGCGCTGCGCGAGCATCGTTTCGAACAGACCAAGACCATGTGCGACGGCGGGAGAATCGATCTCGATCTTCATTCGCTAACTCCCGCGTATCGCAAAAACGCCGCGGACTTCGCGAGCGTCTCGTCATCTTCCGCATCCGAGTTCGAATCCCAAACGATGCCACCGCCGGCGTGATAGCGCATCTCGTCATCCGTCATGACCGCGGTGCGAATCGCGACGCTCATCTCGACGGTGCGCGATCCGATGAACCCGATCGAACCGCAATACACGCCGCGCGGCATGGGCTCGATATCCCGAATCAATTGCACCGCCGCGCGTTTCGGCGCGCCGGTGATCGATGCCGCGGGAGAAAGTGCGCCGAGGATTTCGGAGAGCTTGCGATTGTGAAGGCCGGTGGCCTGCACCGTCGATTCGAGATGATGCACATGCTCGAGCGTGCGCACGCGACGATAGTCCGTCACGGTCACGTTGCCTGGCGGTGCGATTTTGCCGAGGTCGTTGCGTGAGACGTCGACGATCATCAGATGCTCGGCCGCATCTTTTTCACTCGCGAGTAACGCTGCGATCTCGCGCGCATCATCGCCTTCGCGTCGAATCGTTCCCTTGATTGGACGCGTTTCAGCGACGCCATTCACGCGATCGAACTTCAACAACACCTCGGGCGATGCACTCGCCACGAAACATTGCGGACCGCGAATCAGCGCGGACATTCGCGGCGGCATCGAACCGGTGAGCGCGCGATACAACTCATGCGCATCGCCGCGACGCCGCGTCGAAAACGCGCGCGTGAGATTCACCTGATAAACATCGCCGTCGCGAATGGCGTTGCGAATGCGATCGACGGAACGAGCGTATGCGCCATCGCCCAGGGAATCGTGAATGACGGAATGCGACTGTGCGAACGGTTGCGGATGAATGCTGGTGTCGTCGTGATGCACGATCACGCGACGATGTCGTGCAAAGAACATCGCCGGCTCCGGCGGATGATGGTCGCGCGGCGTTACCGCTTCCTCGCTCGCCATCGCTTCGTACGTGATGAATCCGACCCAGAGATCCTCAGGCGTTTCGATGCGTGACTCGAGCTCATCGAGCTCGCGCTTCCATTCGTGCGCATCGCTCCACGAAAGCACACGCACTTCTTCCGGCGACGGAAGCAACACGCGCCACGCGCCAGCATCGCTCCAACCTTCGAGCAACGCGGCGCCGATTCGATCAAGCTCGAGCACGGCGTAATCGTAGTAGCGAATCCTGCGTCATCGTGATTCGGATCACGCGTCGTCAAATGCGTCAGTAGAATCATGCCCTTAAACCGCGATCGTGCAGTCCTTCACCGCCAGGTGACGGCACTCACTGCGCATTATTCGTGCAGTACACTAGGCCCCGTGGTGAGGGTATTAAGGAGAAGATTTCATGAAAACATCGGTGCCCGTCCCCGGTAAGAAAACGCTTCGAACGTCCTTCCTTCTCGGCCTGGTTGGTCTGAGCACGCTCCTCGCTGTTCCCGCCGCATTCGGTCAGATCGTCATCAGCGAGTTCCGCGTTCGTGGGCCCAACGGCGCGAACGATGAATTCGTTGAGCTGTACAACAACAGCGGCGCGGACCACACGGTCGCTGGCGGCGGCACTGGTTACGCGGTGGCCGCTTCCGATGGCGTTGCTCGTTGCGTCATCCCGAACGGCACGGTGATTCCGAATCGTGGACACTACCTGTGCGTAAACAGCGTCGGCTACTCGCTCTCTTCGTATCCTGCCGGCAACGGCACGACGGCGACCGGCGATGCCACGTACACCACTGACATTCCGGACAACGCCGGCATCGCGATCTTCAACACCAGCGTGGCCGTCGATTTCATCCTGGCCAATCGCATGGATGCTGTCGGATCGACGAGTGAAGCCAACACGCTCTACAAAGAAGGCACCGGGTATCCGGCACTGACGCCGTTCTCGATCGACTACGCGTTCTACCGCGACAACTGCGGCAAGGGCGGTTCGATCACGACCTTTGGACCGTGCTCCACTGACACACCGGTCGACACGAACAACAACGCGGCGGACTTCGTATTCGTCGACACGAACGGCACCTCGGCTGGCGCCGGACAGCGCCTCGGCGCTCCGGGACCGGAGAATCTCTCCTCGCCGATTCAGCGCAACGCGTCGTTCGCGGTCGACCTGCTCGACACCTGCGTCGCCGCATCCGCGCCGCCGAATCGCGTTCGTGACTTCACGTCCGATCCGGCAAACAACTCCACATTCGGCACGCTCGACATCCGCCGCACCGTGACCAACAACACCGGCGGCAACGTCACGCGTCTGCGCTGGCGCGTCATCGACATCACGACCTTCCCTGCGCCCTCGGGCATCGCCGACCTGCGCCCGCGCACGTCGACGGCCGTCGTGGTGACGGTTGACCGCCCGCCGTGCTCTTCGGGAACGAGCAACGTCACCGTTCAGGGCACGACTCTCGAGCAGCCGCCCAGCCAGCCGAATGGCGGTGGCTTCAATTCGTCGATGTCGTCGGGCACGGTTACTCTGGGAACACCGCTCGCCAACGGCGCGTCGCTCGACCTTCGCTTCCTGCTCGGCATTCAGCAGACCGGCAGCTTCAAGTTCTACATCAACGTCGAAGCGCTGCCGTAAACTCTTCTCGATCGCGACACCATGACGCGGCCGCCCGGTTCTCCGGGCGGCCCGTTTTGTTTGGACGTCCGTTCATGAACGACATGCTTGTGCCGAGCGCCGAATACGCATTGCTTCTCGCCTGCGCACGATCGCGCATGGACGAACGGCACGCGGCCACAATTCGCGAGTTGTCGCGCACTGCGCCGAACTGGAAAACGATCGTCGCTCTTGGCCGCAGGCACTCGCTGTTTCCGCTGCTGTATCGGCAACTCGCGGCGATCGTTCCAAACGAAGTTCCGCCCGAGTTCCTCGATGAACTGAAGATGTTCTATCAAGGCAACGCCGCGCGAAATCTGTTTCTCCACGGCGAGCTCGAACGCGTGCTTCGCGCCCTCGACGACGACGGCGTCACCGCGATTCCGTACAAAGGCCCCGCGCTCGCAATCCTTGGCTACGGCGATCTCTCCCTTCGACGATTCGTCGATCTCGATGTCATCGTTCGCAAGGAAGATGTCGATCGCGCCGTCAACACACTGATCGCAATCGGGTACCGACTCGATCCTCCAGTCCCTCCCTCGCAGCAGGCCTTGCTCATTCGCACACAACACGATCTCGTGTTCAAGCGCGACGAAGGACGATTGCTGGTCGAGTTGCATTGGGAAGTCGCGCCTCGACGATTCGCATCGGAGCTCACGGCAGAAGATCTGTGGCAGCGCGCAACGAAGCGCAAGGTCGGACGCGGCGAGCTGCTGACGCTCTCACCGGAAGACATGCTGCTCTCATTGTGCGTGCATGGCTCGAAGCATTTGTGGGAACGATTGGCGTGGGTTTGCGACCTCGCGGAGTGGCTCGCATCGCATCCCGATCTGCAGTGGAGCAACGTCGTCGATCAGGCGCATCGCAACGGTCAGCAGCGCATGCTCTTCACCGGCCTTCAACTCGCGGCCGAGTTGATCGACGCTCCATTACCCGAGACTGTTGCACGAGCGATCGATGCGGATGACGCGGTTGCACGCCTGACTGAGCGAGCGAAAGCAGTGATGTTTCACGATCCTCCGCGATTTCCGGGGATGATCACGACGCTTCGTTTCAACCTGCTCGCACGCCCCACGTGGAGCGGTCGCATGAGCTATCTGCGTCACCTGCTCTCACCCACGGATGGAGACATTCGCGCGTTTCGCGCGCCACCATTCGTGTACTACCTCGCGCGCCCTTTCCGACTCCTCGGAAAGAAAGAGCATCTGCACTAATTGTGAACGCGTGACCAGTCGTTGACCTCACATTCAGGCACGTGCTACTTTTGCCGGAACCTTCCTCCACACGGCAATCACGGAATGGGATGGGAGGATGAGGAGACGCGACCATATGGCTGATCGTAACGAGTTCGAGACCACCGCAGCGGCTGAACAGAAGGCCCCCGAGAAGAAACCGTTCGTCGCTCCGAAAATCTCCGTCCCGGTTGACGTCCTGGAAGCGACCACGTTTTTTCAGTCGGTCGAATCAGGCGCGACGAACTAACCCCGCGAGCCAGCTACACACTCGCGCGTTCACGATCCCGCCGGCGTTTCAACCTGAAGTTGAGCGTCCGCGGGATTTTTGTTTTTGCTCGCGAAAAGCAAATACACCGCGAACATAGCGAACGCGAAGATCGCCAGCGAGAGCCGGCTCGAATCGACGATCGTCAGAATCAGGAAGTGAAATCCGATTCCGGCGGCGATCGCGAAAGGTCGTAAGCGCCGCGACCACAATCCGACGGCGATGAAGAGCTCCGTGGCGATGGATGCAATTGCGAGCGTGCTCACGAATGTCGGCGAGCGCCACGCCAGCGGGACAGCAAACAATCCTCCGCGTTTCAGACTCCGCATCAGGATTTCGCCCGCGAGATATTCAGGCGTGAGTTTCGCCAGCGCGGAAAAGAAGTACGCAATCGAGATCTGAATCTTCAACAACACGATCGGCCACGCGGCGATGCCACGCTTCGCTTTGTGCCGCCGCGCGTCGACCGACCACACCGCACCGCTCTCCGCAATCGTCAACAACAGAAGAACGAGAAACAGCAGATACAGATGATTGCTGTACGTTTGCTCGTCGAGAATCAACGTGTAGCCCGTGAGGAGAGTCAGCACGCTGCCGGCAATGCGCGTCTTCCATCCGACGATGAAGAACAGTGCGGCGAGAAACCAGAGCGCGAGAAAACC
>JBQCJC010000396.1:0-21099 GCA_051953135.1 Thermoanaerobaculia bacterium
ACCGGTGTCGGGAAACAGCGACGCGGTATGACCATCGTCGCCGCAACCAAGCAACACGAGATCGAGATCACCAATCGCGAGCTCATGCCATTCCGCTTCGAACTTGCGCGCCGTCGCCGCGGGATCATTCAACGACGTGTCGAATGAAAGCCACCGATCCGGAACGCCGTTCGCGAACAACGTGCGCTCGATCATCGCCGCGTTTGATTGCGGATCCGACTTCGGTACATAACGTTCATCGACGAGCACCCACGTCACATCATGCGCGAGTGACGCGCTGAGAATTTCGTACAGACGTTTTGGCGTCGAACCGCCGGTGAGACCGATCGACTTCGCGTTGCTCATGCGAATCGCGCGCGCCGCCGCCTGCGAAAGATCTTCGAGCGTTTCGAAGATGCGCAGATTCATCGCGCCAGTCTCCGCGCGATCTTCAGCGTCTTGAGATACACGCGATCCGCTTCCGGACGCTTGAGCAATCGCACGATCAGATCTTCCGGCTTCTGCGCGAGCGCGCGCGTCACGCAATCGAGTTGCGTCTCCGTTCCATCCGAGCGCGCGATCACCACGCCGTGATCGCCATCGCGACGAATGATCGCGATCGAACCATCATCGCAATGGATCTCGACCGCGACGATGCCACGCGCATCGCCTTCGCTTGCGAACTCGAACGGCAACTCCATGCCGAGTTGCGATGTCATCCACGCGACGTACAACAGCGCCTGCGAGAGATCCGCGAACTCCGCGCCACCACCGCTCATCACACGAATCACCTGAATGCTGCGCAAACGCTCGCGCATCGCGGGCGGATCGAACAACGCCGCCGTCGCCGCGCGCCACTCTTCGATGCGTGCCCAGTTCAAATCCGCGGGCGCGGTCGTGGTCTGCTCCGCGATGCGCGACACAAGCTCGAGATCCGTGCCGCCATTGAATTGCGCGGAGTCGACGATCAATCGATCCGCGGGATCGAGCAACGTCTCGACGTACTCGTGTTGCCGATCCGGAAGATCGCCAACCCACCACACCGCGACCGGCATGTCCGGCAACAACAACGCTTTCACCAGCGGCGGAACGTGATTCACACGCTCGCCCGAAGCCACGATCGAAACTTCCTCGGAGCAAACCTGCTTCTGTCCGCCGCCGACGAGATGACAATTCGCGGAGATCCACGACGAGATCTCCCCTTCCTGTTCATTCGAATCGGCGTGCACGATGATCGTGCGTTGCGGCACCGCGGCGCTCGCGCGTGCAAGCACCTCGGTCGCGCGCGCCTGTTCCTGCGCGCTCCACGTATGCGCGATCACGTTCCACAGCGCGGCCTTCGTCACCGCGCGATCTTTGTCCTGCTGTTCCGCGCGCCAAAGATCCGCGAGCTCCTTCTCGATCTTCGTGACATCGACCGCGACGTCATTCATGGCCGTCGCCATTTGCGTCCATCCTTTTCGATCAACGCGTCTGCAGTTTCCGGTCCCCACGTTCCGGCCGCGTACGGCTCGGGCTGTCCGTCGGCTTCCCACTGCTTCAGCAACGGATCGAGCCACGCCCACGCCGTTTCGATCTCATCGCGACGCGCGAACAACGTCGCATCGCCGAGCATCGTCTCGAGCAACAGTCGCTCGTATGCTTCCGGCGGCTCCGCGCCGAACGACGTCGCGTAGCGAAACTCCATCGTCACCGGCGCCGTTCGTACCGCCGGTCCCGGCAACTTCGAATCGAACTTCAGCGAGATGCCTTCATCGGGCTGAATGCGAATCGCAAGCACGTTCGCGTGCATCTTCAACCCGAGTCTGCTGAACAGCGGATACGGAGCAGGACGGAAGTGAATCGAGATGTCCGTCACGCGCTTCGGCAGACGCTTGCCCGCGCGCACATAGAACGGCACATCGGCCCAGCGCCAGTTGTCGATGAACACCTTCATCGCGGCGTACGTTTCGGTGCGCGAATTCGGATCGACCTTCTCTTCGCTGCGATACGCCGGCGCTTCCTCGCCTAACACCGATCCTTCGGTGTACTGACCGCGCACCGCTTCTTCGATCGGACGCAGCGCGCGCAACACCTTCACCTTCTCGTCACGCACCGCATCGGCTTCGAACGCCACCGGCGGCTCCATCGCCACGAGCGACACGAGTTGCAGCATGTGATTCTGCAGAATGTCGCGGGTGATGCCGGCGCTGTCGAAGTAACTGCCGCGCTTCTCGACGCCTATCGACTCCGCGACCGTGAGCTGCACGTGGTCAATGTATTGACGATTCCAGAACGGCTCGAAGATCCCGTTCGCGAATCGCAGCACCAACAGATTTTGCACGGTCTCTTTGCCGAGGTAGTGATCGATGCGGAACACTTGTCGCTCGCGAAATGCAGAGACCGCGACACGATTGAGCTCGCGCGCCGTCGGCAGATCGCGGCCGAACGGCTTCTCGATGATCACCCGCGTGAACGGCCCGCCGCGCTCGGGATCCGTGATCATCTCTTCGGCCGACAAGAACTCCGCAATCGTGCCGAAGAACTGCGGCGGTACCGCGAGATAGTAGATACGACGTCCTGCCGTGCCGCGCGTGCGATCGAGCTCCGTGAGTCTCGCCTTCAATCGCGAATACGCTTCGGGCTCGCCGAACTCGCCGCGCACGTAGAACAACCCCTTCGCAAAGTTGTCCCAGATCGCATCGTCGACGGGACGCGTGCGCGCGTGCTCATCGCATGCAGCGCGCATCGCTTTGCGGAATTCGTCATCCGACATTTCCGCGCGCGCGATGCCGACGATCGTCTGACCAGGCGGCAGCAGTCCCTCGTGTGCGAGCGAGTACAAACCTGGAATCAGTTTGCGTTGTGTGAGATCGCCGGACGCGCCGAAGATCACGAGGCAGGAAGGCTCCGGGACTCGTTCCTGCTCGAGCCCTTCGCGAAGCGGATTGACGTCCATGGCGTGAATTCTATGTCCTGTCCGTGCGAGTGAACGTCGCTCGCCGCCGCAGTGGCACGCGGATGGTAAGCTCCGCCGCGCTATGACCTGGCAATACGTTCCGCGCGTCGCTGTCATTCAGGGAGTTCGCACTCCGTTCGCGAAATCGGGCACGCATTACGCCCGCCTCACCGCTCTCGACCTCGGCAAGCTCGCCGTCGCGGAGCTCGTGCAGCGTTCCGGAATCGATCCGAACGAAGTACAGGAAGTCGTGTTCGGCAACGTCATCCCCTCGGTCAAAGCACCGAACATCGCGCGCGAGATCGTGCTCGGCACCGGACTTCCGCGAAAAATCCCCGGCTACACCGTCGGCAAAGCGTGCGCATCAGCGAACCAGGCCATCACCTCGGGATCTGATTTGATCGCGCGCGGCTACGCCGACGTGGTGATCGCAGGCGGAGCGGAATCGCTCTCCGACGTTCCCATCCTCTTTTCGAAGAACTTCTCCGAAGCACTCGTCGGCGCGAGCAAACAGAAAAGCGTTGGCGGCAAACTCGGTGCGTTCTCGAAAATCCGGCCGAAAGATCTCGCGCCCGACACGCCTGCGATCGCGGAGTCGACGACCGGACTCACGATGGGTGAATCGGCCGAGAAAATGGCCAAGGCGAACGGCATCACGCGCGAAGAGCAGGACACATTCGCGATGCAGAGCCATCATCGCGCCGCGGCCGCGACGGCGAGCGGACGATTCAAAGATGAAGTGATGACCGTCATCGTGCCGCCGGGTTACGACAACATCGTCGAGACCGACAACCTCGTGCGCGGCGATACGACGCTCGAAGCACTCGCGAAACTGCGCCCTGTCTTCGATCGCAAATACGGCACGATCACCGCTGGCAACGCCTCACCGCTCACCGATGGCGCTGCGGCCGTGCTGCTGATGTCCGAGGACAAAGCGAAGGCGCTGGGCCTCAAACCGATCGGCTTCATCAAGAGCTACGCGTACGCCGCGACCGATCCGTTCGATCAATTACTGCAGGGGCCTGTCTTCGCGCTGCCCACCGCGCTCGAGCGCGCGAAGGTGAAGCTCGAAGACATCGGCGTGATCGAAATGCATGAAGCCTTCGCCGCGCAGGTCCTGTCGAACATTCAATGGATCGGCTCGAAGAAAATCGCGCAGGAGAAACTCGGCCGCAGCGAACCGATCGGTCAGATCGATCCGGAGAAGATCAACCTCACCGGCGGCTCGATCGCGTTAGGCCATCCCTTCGGCGCAACCGGCGCGCGCATCGTCACAAGCGTGTGCAATGAGCTCCAGCGCACCGGCCAGCAGTACGGTCTCGTGACCGTCTGCGCCGCAGGCGGAGTGGGTGTTGCGATGGTGCTCGAGCGCGAATAGTCCACCCTTCGTAGAAGCATTGCGCAATCCCAAAACTCCGAGGTAGCCTCGGTCGCGGCGGAGTTGTTGACGATGAGCGAACAGGAATTGAAGGAGTGGATTCAGGCAGGGTTTGCGGGACTGCGCGAGGAGATGAATGATTTCCGCAGCGAGGTTCGTGCAGAGATGCAACGACACTACTCATTGCTGAAAGCCGATATCAATCTCGCACATGCGCAATACGAGAACATCATCAACCTGCTTCAAACCATCAACGAGGGCGAGTCGCCGGCTCTTATCGAGCGAATGACTCGTGTCGAAGGTCGTGTTGCGGCACTCGAAAAACGTCGCCGTTAATCACCTTCCCAAGCTGCTCGTTGTTCATGTGTCTTATGCCGAGGTAGCCTCGGGTTCATGAGCATCGAAGAACAGATGATCGCAATCGAAACGCGCCTGGCGCCCATTCGTGATCGCGTGGATGCCACATTTGCAGAGCTTGATCGTCACGAACTTCACGTCAGAAGCTGCGTGGGTGTCGTCGAGATCTACACCAGCAAAACACGCGGCATCATTCTCGAAGCGCTCTCCGAGATCCGGCACATCGAGACCGAGCTCGCCTCGCTCAAAGCGGCAGCCAGTACGACACCTTCACCAAAAACACGTCGTGCGACGGGGCAGTCGAGATCGCGCGCAGGTCGCGATTGATGCGCAGGTTGCCGAGCGGCACGACATCCGCGCGGTTTTCGTTCCACACCACATACAACGCCGATCCAGGTCGGAACTCCCATCGCACCACCGCGCTG
The DNA here is from genome assembly GCA_051953135.1 of Thermoanaerobaculia bacterium. Taxonomy (GTDB): domain Bacteria; phylum Acidobacteriota; class Thermoanaerobaculia; order Gp7-AA8; family Gp7-AA8; genus QHVT01. Next base: position 5,078 of record JBQCJC010000396.1, read on the forward strand.
CCGCGCACGCTGCGGAAGTTGAAATCGCGATCGCTCACGGCGCCGTCGTAGCGTGTGTAATCGGCAGTGCGTGCGGCGACGAGCGAGTGGTAATCGTGGTAGTCACCGGATGCGATGAATGGCTGCATGTAGAGCTGAAACGACAAGCGCGAATTCAGCGTCCAGTCGACGCGCGTCGCCAGCTCGAACGAGCGCTGATCGAGATCCGCGAACACGTAGCGCCGACCGTATGTCTCCGTCGCGCTCGCGTCGTTCTGCGCGAACAGATACTGAACGTGGTCGTACGAGCGCGAGAAATACGGCTGCACGCTGAGCAGCAGATTCGAGATCGGACGCGCGCTCAGCGTGATGCCACCGTCGTGCACATACGAGCCATCACCATCGCCGACGAAGTGACAGTTGATCGTGAAGAAGAAGCGCTTGCGACTATCGCTGCCAAGCGACACGTCTGAAGTCCATGATTGCTGCGTGCGCACGATCGGACCACCGCGCGTCAGACGATCGTTGAACGATCCCGGCGACCAGAACAACGCACCGCGATACTCCCAGAAACTCTGCAGCGATCCGAACGCATCGACGAACGCGCCGCGCTCGATCGTGTCGCCGTCGAAGTTGCGATTCTGCCAGACGCCGATCCACGTGTTCCGCTCGCGAAACAGCTTCGACGGCGTCTCGTTCACGTACTGCATCAGCGCGTGCGACGAGATGATGTCGGTGCGCTGCATGAATCCCGCGTCGTTCGTTTCGAAGCCCGGCGAGTACGCCTGTACTTGCACGTTCGGACGCCAGCGGCCGGTGTTCTTCGACAGCATCGCGCGTCCCGACCATCCACTCAACGCCGTGCGCGTCGGATCGAACGTCACGTGATTCGCATCCGGCCGCTGGTAGTAGCGCGCGGACGACGATTGCGTGAGCGCGATCGCTTCTTCGCTGCCGCTCACACGCGACATCGTGCCGGTCCACTCGAGCACCCACGATTTCTGTGCGAATTGTGTGTAGCCGTCGACGCCTGCCGTGAGCGCGTTCTCGCGCAACGCCGACAACTCTTCGGCAAGCTGTCGATTCACGGATGTCACGAGAAACCCAACGCGCGAGTCGTCGCCGATCTCCCGCGTTGCACGCGTGACGAAGTAGTTCGTCATCGGTTCGACATGACGTCGTGCGCTGTCGCCATCGTCATCGATGAACAGCGCGCGCTCGGTATCGGTCAACGCGTTCAGCACACCGATCGACCATCGCCCGATCTTGCCCGTGACTTTCGCTGCGCCGAGGATCGTCGTGTCGGAAGGAGACGCGACGAAGTCGGCGTCGATGGATCCTTGCGGCGAACGGCCGATGCGCCGCGAATAAAACACACGCGGCGTCTCGAAGAAATTGAAGTGGCTGCGCGCGGGTGAATCGCCGTACGCGAAGATGTTCAATCCCTCAGTGAAGAACGGGCGCCGCTCCGGATAGAACGTTTCGAACTGACTGAGGTTCACGACCGCGGGATCGACTTCGACCTGCCCGAAATCAGGATTGATCGTGCCCGTCAGCGTGAGCGTCGACGTCAGCGCGTATTTGAGATCGAGTCCTGCATCCGCGCGTTGATCGCGTGAATCGATCAGCGGATTCGCACGATCCGCACGCGTCAGCACATCCGCGCGTGCAACCGCGTACGGCACGACTTCGAGTGGGCGCTCGCGACGAATGCCTTCCAGTCCGGTGAGATCCGCGAAGTGCGACACGAATCCCGTATCACCCTTCGGCGTGTTGACGATGCGCACCCACTCGTTGTTTCGCACCGTGCGCCGCGTAACGTTGAGGCCCCACGTGTGCGACGGCTTGTCGGGAAAGCGCAGTTGCGAAAACGGGATGCGCACTTCCGCGATCCAGCCATCCGCAACGATGCGGCATTTCGATTCCCACACGCCATCCCAACTGATGTCTTCGCCGATGTCGTTGAAGAGAATCGTATCGACCTGCATGTCCGATGGCGTCACCGTGAATGCATTGCCCGACAAGCGATCGTGCTGCGTGTCGATGTTGATCGAGAGAAAGTCGTATTGCAGGAACGTGTCGCGACGGCCGAGGAGCGCGCTGGGGCGCTCGGGGTCTTCCATCTTCGCGCCGAAGTAAATCGCATCGTCGTCGTACAGGACGCGCAGACTCGTGCGCATCGTTCCGGGCTCGCCATCGTGCGGATCGTGTTGCGTGAAGTCCGTGAACTCCGGCGCGCTCTGCCACGCGGTATCCGAGAGATCGCCGTCGATGCGCACGGCACTCGTGGCGCGCACGGCGGTGAGCGTGGGGCGATCGGGCCAGTTTGCAGCACGTGCAAATGGCGCACAGAGGACGAGCACAGCGAGAACGATTCGACGAGTCATTGTTTGTGCGGCGGAGGGTAGCAAACGAGGACGCGTGCAAACGCAACAGAACGAACGCGAAACGATTGCCGGTTGTTGATTGGTTGTCGGTTGTCGGTTGTCGGTTGTCGGGAGAACCGTACCCAACGACGAGTCGGAAGGCAGAGCCAAGGCCGGATCGGTTGGGTCGTGTCGGCCGCGACGACCGCAGCGACGAAGCGACCGTACGTGGTCTCAGCGAAGCAACCAGCGCAGCCGGTCGTACCGGCACTGCTAAACTTCGCGCGTGGAAGTTCGCGCCGTTTGCCCTCACGATTGTCCCGACACCTGCTCGATGCTCGTCACCGTCGAGAACGGCCGTGCGGTTCGCATGGCTGGCGATCCGAATCACCCCGTCACGCGCGGATTCCTCTGCACCAAAGTCGCGAAGTACATCGAGCGCACCTACCACGACGGACGTTTGCTCTACCCGCAGATTCGCGTCGGCGCGAAAGGCGAAGGCAAATTTCGCCGCGCCACGTGGGACGAAGCCCTCGAATTGATCGCGTCGCGATTACAGCAGGTCATCGATACAGATGGCTCGCAGGCAATCCTGCCGTACAGCTATGCCGGAACGATGGGACTCCTTCAGGGCGAATCGATGGATCGCCGGTTTTTCCACCGCATCGGTGCGTCGCTCCTCGATCGCACGATTTGCGCGAGCGCCGGCGCGGAAGCACTGAACGTCACCTACGGCACGCGCATGGGACCCGATCCCGAAACCATCGGCAACGCGCGACTCGTGATCCTCTGGGGCACGAACACACTCACCTCGAATCCGCATCTCTGGCCCTTCGTGCGCGAGGCGAAAGCGAACGGCGCAAGCGTGATCTGCATCGATCCACTGCGCACGCGCACCGCCGCTGCGAGCGATGAGCACATCGCGATTCGTCCCGGCACTGACGCTGCGCTCGCGCTGTCGCTCATGCACGTGCTCTTCCGCGACAATCTCGAAAATCGCGAGTACCTCGACGCGATGACCCTCGGATGGGAGGCTCTGCGCGAACGCGTGCTCGCCGACTACTCGCCTGCTCGCGTCGCGAAGATCTGCCGCATCTCCGTCGAAACGATCGAAGAGCTCGCGCGGCGTTACGCGCACACGCGACCGACATTCATTCGCGTCAACTACGGTCTGCAGCGACACGCCGGCGGCGGTTCCGCCGTACGCGCGATTTCGTTGCTGCCCGCGATCACCGGCGCATGGAACGACGTTGGCGGTGGCGTGTTGCTCTCGACATCCGGAACATTTCAGCGACTCGACACGAAGTCGCTGCACCGACTCGATCTCTCGCCTGCCGGTACGCGCACGATCAACATGTCGCAGCTCGGCGATGCGTTGACGAAGGTCGCGAATCCGCCGGTGAAAGCGATGATCGTCTACAACTCGAATCCCGCGGCGGTTGCGCCGGATCGTGAAAACGTACTGCAGGGATTGCGTCGCGACGATCTCTTCACCGTCGTGCTCGAACACTTCCAGACCGACACCGCCGATTACGCGGACGTGCTGCTGCCCGCAACGACGCAGCTCGAGCATGAGGATCTGCACAAGGCGTACGGCCACACGTTCGTGATGTACAACGCTCGCGCCGTGGAGCCTCTCGGCGAATCGCTGCCGAACACGGAGATCTTTCGCCGTCTCGCCGCGAAGATGAATCTCGACGACGACGCGCTGAAAGAAAGCGACGAGTCGATGATGCGCGGACTGCTGCGCAACATGCCCTTCACGTTCGAGGAGTTGAAAGCGAAGAGCTACATCCGACTCGACATCCCGCAGCCGCACGTGCCGTATCGCATCGGCGCGACGCTGCCGACACCGAGCGGCAGGATCGAGATCGCATCGCAGCGTGCGGTCGCCGCGGGACTCGATCTGCTTCCCGAATACGTGCCACCGTACGAATCGGAAGAACGCGCGCCGGAGCTCGCGAAACGATTTCCGCTCGCGCTCATCTCCCCGCCCGCGCATTCGTTTCTCAACTCCACATTCGTGAACGTTGCGTCGTTGCGTCGCGCGGCCGGCAAGCCGACGCTCGAGATTCACGAAGACGATGCGCGTGCACGCGGAATCGCTGAAGGGACGCGAGTCTCGATCTTCAATGAGCGCGGCGCGTTTACTGCCGAAGCGGTGATCACCGATCGCGTGCGGCCTGGTGTCGTCTCCGCACCATCGGTGTGGTGGGCGAAACTCACCGACGATTTCACGAACGCGAACTGCACGACATCGCAGGCCGTCACCGACATCGGTGGCGGTGCGACGTTCTACGACAATCTCGTCGACGTGCGGCCGGTGGCCTGATGATGCGACGAACTCTCGCGTTCATCGCACTGCTCGCGTGGTGCGAACTTCTTTTGTTGCTGCGCATCACACGCAGTCATTCGTACAGCTACTTTTTTCTGACGTGGAATCTGTTTCTCGCGGCGGTGCCGTTCTTCGCGGCAACAGTGCTCGAGTTCCTCTATCGCAAACGACGCTGGGTTGCGATGCAGTGGATCGCGTTCACCGTCTGGTTGTTGTTTCTGCCGAACGCGCCGTACATCGTCACGGACTTCATTCATCTCAAAGCGCGCTCCGGCATTCCGCTCTGGTACGACGTACTCCTGTTGATCTCGTCCGCCGGCACGGGTCTGTTGCTCGGATACGCGTCGGTGATGATGGTGCAGCGCATTCTCACGCGCCGCTTCAGCCGCGCGATTGGCTGGTGCGTCGCGCTGTTCACACTGCTCCTCTCCGCGTACGGCATCTACCTCGGGCGCTTTCTACGCTTCAACAGTTGGGATGCATTCACCGATCCGACGCCGCTGCTTTCCGAGATGGCCGCGCATCTCATGAATCCGTTCGAGCATCCGCGCACGCTGGCCGTGACGGTGCTGTTCGGCATCGCCCTCACCCTCGGCTACGTCGCGCTGCACGCGATGGTCGCCAGCGACTCCGAACGCGCCTGATACACTTCCCGCGCGCATGGCGGCTTATGTTGGTCCTCTCATCTTCGTCCTCCTCGTGTGGCTGGCGATCATCATTCTCAATGAACGCTTCGGCCTCCTGAGTTGCGACCGCTTTCCGAACGCCGCACTCAAAGTCATCGCGTACGCCTGGCTCGGACTTTTCCTCGTCCTGCTGACGGTCGCGGTCACGAGCTCCGCGATTCATCCCGCCAGCGCGGCGCAACTGAAGGACACGCCGTTCTACGTGCTCTTCTCGTTGCACGCGATCCTGGTCGTGTTTCTCATCGGCTGGTGGGCGTTCACCGGCGCGCCGAATCTGCGCGAGTTCCTCAACATTCGTTACGAGAAACCGGGCGAAGTGCTGGCGATCGGAACCGCGGTCGGAGTCGGTGGATGGATCTTCACGATTCTCACCGCGCTCATCGTGGTCATGCTTCTCCGCGGCCTCGGCGTCGTCGAGAATCCACCTCCGCCGCCGGCGACGATCGGCTGGATGGCCGCGCTGCCGATCTGGAAAAAAGCATTGATCGTGTTGTCCGCGATGACGGTCGAAGAGTTCTTCTTCCGCTCGTTTCTGCAGAAGCGCGTCGGACTCCTCGCATCGACGATCCTCTTCGCGCTCGCGCACTCGACGTACGGAACGCCGTTGTTCCTCGTCGGCGTGACGATCATCTCGCTCGTCATCGGCGTCACGTTCTATCGCACGAAAAACGTCGTGCCGGGCGTCATCGCGCACGGCGTGTTCGACGCCATTCAGCTTTTCGTGATCGTGCCGTTCGCGTTCAAGATGATGGGCGGCGCGTAGTTACTGTTCGCTGACGACGACGCCATCGCCTTCGAAGCGAATCTTGAAGCCGCCCTGCCCTTCGCTCTCGATCATCACGCTGTCCATCGACTGATCATCGATGACTGTCGGAATGAGATTGCCGGTCCACGCGACGAGCGCGTTCGATGAGATCGACAACGGATACTCGCGCGTGACGCGCAGCGTGAGCGGCTCGATCGACGTCGAGATCGCGAGCGATCCCTTACCGAAGATCTTCACGGTGTCGATCTTCTTCTGATACGACGCGTCGTAAATCGGCTCGACGCGATACGTGAGCGAATCTTCGAGCGCGAGCAGGTTGCTGCCCTCGACGTAGATGAATTCGTCGTTGAGATCGAGCAGGAAAGTTTTGCGGCCTTTTTCGTAGACGAAGATCTTGCCCTGCCCGACGGCTTTGACGAGCGTCTGCGCCGTGGTGCCGAGGAGTCCGGATTCGGCGATGAATTTCAGATTGCCCGAGTAGCTCGAGACCGTGCCCCGCTTGCAATGCACCGAGCGCGCGAAATTGATCTCGAGAAATCCGTTTTCGTGCAGCGCAAATGTTTTCGACGCGCCCTCGATCTTGCGAGCGACGTCGATCTTCTTCGCTTCGATGTGCTGCGGCTCATCGACGGCGTCCTGCAATTTGCGCGCGGCTGTGATCGCCGCGGGGATGTGCGCTTCCGATGGCGGCGGCGTTGGTGGTGGCGTTGACGGAAGCAGCGGCGCCGCTTTCGCAACGATATCCGCGGGCACGGGCGTAACTCCCGGCTGCGTGCGCGTCTCCATCGCCTGACGCTCGATCTCCGCTGGCTCCGGCGTCATCGCGCGAATCTTCTGCGTGATGATGCGCGGCTTTTCCTGCGGTGCGACCGCAGGTGCTGCAGCAGGTGCCGGCTCCGGCGACGCAAACGGATTCACCGGAGGTGCGGGCGCTGCCGGCGGATGCATCTCGATCTCGACTTCGCGCGCGAGTTTGTCGGCGCCGGCGAATTTCAAATGCTCGAGCGCGAGACCAAGCTTTTTCTTCTGGCGATACAGCAGGCCGAGGTAGAGATGCGACTTCGCGTAGTTCGGCCGAAGCTCGACCGCGCGACGCAGGAACTGCTCGGCTTCATCCTGCTTGCCCTGCTTGAAAAGAATCAGGCCGAGGTTCGAGTGCAGGATGAAAACGTTCGGGTTTTCGCCGATGAGCCGTCGATAAATGACTTCGGCTTCAGGGAACGCATTCGTCTTGAAGTAAACGAGCCCGAGGAGATTGAGAACGTCGGCATCCTCGGGGCGAAGTCTTTGTGCAGACTCCAACTCTCGCCGCGCTTCCGCGTAGCGGCCTTCCTGGAACGCCTCACGCCCTCGGTTGTAATGCAGCAGAAAGACGCCCTGATCGAATGGCGGCGCAACAGCCGGATCTCGCTCAGGCATGCGGCGGCGATTGTAATGCACCGTGCCCCCGTCGGCTGTGATGGAACGCGTGACGAATCAATGCGTTCCCAGATATTTCGCGCCGGGAATCAGCGCTGCGGCCAGCGGCTGGACCACCGCGTTGCCGACACCCGTGCCGAATCCACCGCGCAATTTGCGTCCGCCGCGCTTGCCCGCGAACGACACCGCGGAACCGTAAGGACGACCGTAATAAACCGTGAGCGCACGCTTCACGTACTGCTCCGTCTCCGCGTACGGCGGAATGCCGCCGTATCGGATGACCGCGTTGTCGCCCGCGTTGTACGCAGCGAGCGCGCGCGATAAATCGTCTTCGAACAACCGCAGCAGATACGCGAGGTACTGCACGCCGCCGCGAATGTTTTGTTCGGGATCGTGAATCTCCGTCACACCGAAACGCGTCGCGGTATCGGGCATGAGTTGCATCAATCCACGCGCGCCTTTCTTCGACACGCAACGCATGTTGAAGTTCGATTCGACCTGAATCACCGCGCGAACGAGCGTCGCGTCGATGCGGTACTTCGCCGCGTAGCGCTCGATGATCTCGTCGTACTTCGAGGCGCGGTCATGCTGCTTCGCGAGCCAGTCGAGATTCGTCTGGCGCGCGTCATCGCCGAAATTCGAGATGACCTTCGTGCCGTCCTTCCTCGTCGTCAGACGCACATCCGCTCGCGCCGTCGATACGAACAACGGCGCAATCAGCAACCCACCCAGCACGATCGATGTGAGGACCCGCATGCGGCCCAGTATCGTAGCATCCCTGCATGTCCTTTCAGCCGATACAAAACGAAGTCGATGCCTGGATCTCGCAATTTGAAGAAGGATATTTCGCGCCGCTGCCGATGCTCGCGCGACTGACGGAGGAAGTCGGAGAGCTCGCGCGCGTGCTCGCGCATCGCTACGGCGGCAAGAAACCGAAAGCGGGCGAAGACTTAGGCGACGTCGGAGAAGAAATCGCCGACACCATCTTCGTGTGCGTCTGTCTCGCGAACTCGTTAGGCATCGATCTCGATGAAAAATTCACCGCGATGATGAACAAGTATCGCGCGCGCGATGCGAATCGATGGACACGCAAAGAATGAGCGGCGTACGTGATGCATGACTCGGATTGCTCTTGCCCTAACACTTCTGTTCGCTACAACGCTCGCCGCACAAGATCTCTCCAACTTCGAGAAGATTCTGCTCCCGGGATTTACGCGCGGTCCGCTCAACGGCGCTGACGGAACGATCTTCTCCGGCGGTGCACGTGCGGTCTCACCGGTTCGCGCGCAGTACTGGCCGAATCAGGAGGGCGCGATCGGCACGCTCGATCCTGTGACCGTGCTCTTTCCTCCGGGCACGTCACGCGCGGGTCGCGTGTTGTTCGTCGAGCGCGCATTTGCGAATCAGGTTTCGCTCGATACGACTCTGTTCATTCGTAAGCCGAATGAAGTGCTCACCGCGTTTACGTTGATGCCGGTCATTCGCGAGCGGGATCTTCTTACCGGTTTGTCGCGCATCATCAATATCCCCTCGTACTACGAATTCGTTCCGCTCGAAGGCGGAGCGAATCTTGCGGTACCGCGATTTCGTCACCACCTGCGCATTTACGACGTCGACGGCAACACCGCGTCGCAGGTCCGCGTTAGGATCATCGATCAAGATGTGAACCATGAGATTTCGAGCTCTGTCGTCACGCTGGATCTTCGCGATGGCAACGATGCGAGTTTTCCCGCTTACGCCGAAATCATCGTCGACGACGTCTGTCACCCGTTCTCAACACATTCGCCGTGCACCGGCGGCGCACAGTACATCGAGATCGAGTCCCTAACGCCGGGACTGCGTTACTGGGCCATGGTCAGTACGACGGACAACGTGACGCGCGACGTCGACATCCACAGACCACAATGAGCGTTGTCACAATGAAACCGCTCAGCGATTACACATCGCATACGCCTCACGAAACGTAGGATTCTCAATGAGTGCGCGATTGACCTCGAAGTAGCTTCGAACGACGTCGTTGGTCTGCAGGAGACGGCGTCGTAAATCGACTGCAATTTCTCTCCAGAACTTCGCCGCGGCCGCGGGTTTCAAGCGTAAGAACTCCGCCAGGTCGTTCATCGAAATCGAAAAGATTTCGGTATCAGTCACCGCGTGTAAGGACGCGGAGGCGACACCGTCCTCGATGATCGACAACTCACCGAACGTTTGTCCGGTTACGAGATCGCACAAACTCACATCGCGATCCTGTACGCGGCGGCTTACCCGTACGCGCCCGTTTTTCACGATGTGCAGGGCGCGATTGGCGTTCCCTTCAGAAAGTATGACGTCGCCCGGGGCAAAACGGGTGCTGTGCAACACACCTCTAAGATGCGCCAATTCGTCACCATCGAACTCGACAAACAACGTTACGGTTTTCAGGAAATCGTCTTCGGCCACAGTGCGGCTCCGTTTTGCGCTATCATTCTTGCCATACCAATACAAGAAAGTTTCACCACCACGGGGACGCCGAAGGGTACCCCGGGCATGGCCGGTCCTTCAACTTTGCTTCGTTCTTAGACAAGGAGACGCTTATGGATGGCTTGTTGCGAGCGCTGATCAAAACGGTGCGCCGCCGGCTCCGGGCGGATGAGGAAGTCACAGTAGAGGCCGTAACCAAAGAGCTCGGCTACACAAGGCAATACATCTCCGGGCGTTTCCATCGACTGACCGGACGCCTGCTCAGTCAGTTCCTCAAAGAGAAACGACTCGAAAAAGCAGCGCGTCTGCTCAAGGGCGGGAACGTTCGTGTATCGCAGGTCGCGCGCCGCTGCGGATTCGATTCCGAAAATTACTTCCGACAGCAGTTCCGCATGCGCTACGGGATGTCGCCACGACAGTTTCGTGCGAACGGAAACTTACGCGGCGCGCCAAGACGACCACCGGTGATCTTAGCGTCGACCGCCTAACGCGCGCGAAATCCGCTCTCGATCCACAGGTAACGCATCGTGTTCGAATCGAACACGCGCACGCCTGCGAGATAAACGAGAAACACGATCGCGTGTTGCAGTGCATTGCGCTTCGTGGCGTGCTTCACAAGCTCGTCGCGATGCTCATCGGCAGACGCGAACGTCACGGAGCGCAATTCCTGCGCGAGACGCATGACCGTTCCCTGCACCATGATCTCGTCCCACTCGCCTTTGTTCGCAAAGCGCATGTAATTGCGGCGATGGAACAAGCGCACTTCACCTTCGTCGTGCGAAAGCTTCAGCGGTTTACCCGCATAGAACGGCGTGGAGCGGATGCGGAAGCCGCGCGCTTTTGCGGCAGACGTAACATCGAAAATCTCCTGCGCCAGCGCATCGTCAATGACTTCGCGCTCGCGCACGATCAGAACCCAGTCGGTCGATGCAGCATCGACGGCGCGATTGAACTCGGCGCGATGTTTCGACAACGCTTCGCGCGGCGGACTGTCGAGCACGAGTTGTTCGATGTGCTCGAATCGCGTCGTCAATGCATGCACGTCTTCGGCGTGAACGTCGCCTAACGCGACGATCGACAGACGCACCGCTAGTCTCCGACGTCTTCGCGCACGCGCGTAATGCGCACCGCGCGACCGGTTTCTTCGTCGATCTCGATGAGCGCGCCCGACAAACGAATGTCGCGCTTCGCGACTTCGAGTTTGCGCGGCGTGTTCATCAAGAACCGATGCAGCGCTTCCTCGGGACGGAATCCGATCACCGAGTCATACGCGCCGGTCATTCCGACGTCCGTCTGATACGCGGTGCCGTTCGGCAGCAGACGCTCGTCCGCGGTCGGCACGTGTGTGTGCGTGCCGAGAACCGCCGAAACGCGGCCGTCGAGATAACGACCCATGGCCTGCTTCTCCGACGAAGCCTCGCCGTGAATGTCGACGATGATCACTTTGATCGCAGGATCGAGCGCGGCGATCTCTTTGTCCGCGCTGTAGAAAGGATTGTCGACCGGCGGCATGAACACGTTGCCCATGAACTGCAGCACTGCGACGTTCACACCTCCCGCGGTCTGTCGCACGACACTTCCCTTGCCGGGATTTCCGGCGGGGTAATTCGCGGGACGAATGACCTGCGGATAATGCTCGTAGTTGTCGACGAAATCCTTTTTGTCCCAGATGTGATTGCCGGACGTGTAGACGTTGATCGGCAGATCCGAAAGCTCGTCGATGATCGCTTCGGTCACGCCGAAACCGCCGGCCGCGTTCTCGATGTTCACGATCGTGAAATCGACGTTCTCGCGACCGACGACGGTCTCCAGCTTCTGATGTAATGCGCGACGTCCGGGCTGTCCCACGACGTCGCCGATGTAGAGGACTTTCATTGTTGGTTGTGGGTAGTCGGTTGTCGGGAGTCGGGAGAACGTGACCTGCTCCCGATTCGCCTAAACCGCAACCTCATTCTTTCTATCGCAGCGATTCCCGCAGTCGAAGTCCGTCGTCGCTCCCGACACTGACTACCGACTACCGGCTACCGCTACTTCGCAAACTCCGTCGCGCGCATCTCGCGGATCACCGTGACCTTGATCTGACCGGGATACTGCAGCTCGCTCTCGATCTTGCGCGCCACATCCTTCGAAAGCCAGATCGACTGTTCGTCGGTGATCTTCTCCGAATTGACGATGATGCGAAGCTCGCGCCCTGCCTGAATGGCGAAGCTCTTCGACACGCCTTCCATCGAATTCGCGATCGATTCGAGACGCTCGAGACGATGCACGTAGTTTTCGAGAATCTCGCGACGCGCACCAGGACGCGCGGCCGAAAGAGCATCCGCGGCGTTGACGAGCACGGCCTCGACCGTCGTCGGATCGTAATCGCCGTGGTGGCATTCCATCGCGTGAATGACGTCGCGCTTCTCGCCGTACTTCTCGAGTACCTGACGTCCGAGCTCGAGGTGCGTACCTTCCATCTCGCGATCGATCGCTTTGCCGATGTCGTGCAACAGACCACCGCGTTTCGCAATCGTGTCGTTCACTCCGAGCTCGACGGCCATGAGCGCCGCGAGCTGCGCGACTTCGAGTGAGTGCACGAGCACGTTCTGACCGTACGAAGTTCTGTAGCGCAGACGTCCGAGTAGCTTGAGGATCTCGGGATGCAGATCGGTGATGCCGAGGGAGAACGCGGCGGCTTCGCCCTCCTCGAAGAGCTTTTGGTCAAGTTCTTGACGAACTTTCTCGACCAGCTCTTCGATGCGCGCAGGATGGATACGGCCGTCCTGCATGAGGCGCTCGAGTGAGATGCGCGCGATCTCGCGGCGAATGGGATCGAAGCCGGAGAGGATGACCGCTTCCGGCGTGTCGTCGACGATGAGATCGACGCCGGTCGCAAGCTCGAGGGCGCGGATGTTGCGGCCTTCGCGTCCGATGATGCGACCCTTCATGTCTTCGCTCGGGAGATCGACGACGGAGACCGTGTTCTCGGCGACGTAATCCGAAGCCATGCGCTGGATGGCCATGCCGAGGATCTTCTTCGCCTTCTGATTGCCGAGCTCTGTCGCTTCGCTCTCGATGCGCTTGATGATGTTCGCCGCTTCGAGTTTCGCTTCGTTCTCGATGCCGCGGATCAGCTCGCGCTTCGCTTCTTCGATCGTGAGACCGGCGACCTGCTCGAGGCGATGACGCTGTTCTTCGATGAGCGCGTCGTATTCGGCCTCGCGCGTTTCGAGTTTCTTCTCGCGATCCGCGAGTTTGCGGTCGCGCTTCTCAATCTCGTCGCTGCGAGACTCGACCTGCGACGTGCGCTTATCGAGGTTTTCTTCTTTCTGCTGGAGACGGCGTTCGACGGATTTGATCTCGTCGCGGCGCTGCTGCGCCTGCTTGTCGAACTCGGAGCGCATCTGGAGAAGCTTTTCCTTCGCTTCCAGATTCGCTTCCTTGACGCGCGCCTCGGCCTGCTTGGTGGCATCGTTGACGATGCGCTCCGCCGTGCGGCGGGCCTCTTCGACCTGCGCCTCAGCGCGCTTACGATAAATGGCGCCCCAGATCAGGGCGAGGACGACGGCAAGGACGATCCCAATGCCGATCGCAATCAATACTTGGATGATGTCCAAAACGACCTCCGCTCGTGGGAGGCCTGCGCAGTCGAGGAAAAATTCGGAGTACCCCGCCTGAGTCGTGTGTAAAGATTCTTACCTGAACCTGTACGAGACAGGTGGGCGCCCTACCCGTGCCGTTTTGGCTACCTTCTGAGGACCGTCACACGAACGATCGAAGGTGTGCACGCGACCCGAGACGCGAGCTACCCGAGATAAGAAGTACGGTTCAGGGGTTTGATCATGCATCACGAACTCTGCAGGGACTCCGAAAAACCTTTGCAACCCGGGCAAGTTGCTCAGCCTATTACCTTACTGAGCCGATCCGATATTTCCTCGGTTCTCTCGATCCAAATTCCCGCGGCATCCTCCCGCTGTTTCCGGAATCGTGAGAACTCGTCGGCTATGTTCAATGCAGCAAGGATCGCGATTTTCAACGGGTCGACGGTAGCGACCTGCCCCGCAACCTCGCGCATCCTGCTGTCGACAAACCGCGCAAGCTCCATCAAATAATCAGGATCCCCATCCCCCCGTACGTTGTACGTCTGGCCGAAGATCTCGACCGAAGTCGAGCTCGCGGACGAGTCGTATTTTGCGTCCATGGGAAGGTTTACCTGAAACCGGCGCGGATTATAGCAGACGGTTTACTCGGCTCCAGTCAAACGACTTCCGGGCCGCCAGTCGATCATGACGACCCCATCTTCACAGACCCACGCGACCGCCGTCATGTCCGGCAACAGCGTCCCTTTTTTCGCTTCGATGCGCTTCCAGTCCGCCGCGCGAAATGGCTCACCGAAGATCAAAAATGCGCTCGACGGATCGTTGCGACGAATCGTCACATGCTCCGTCGTGGCCGCGGTCGTGTCGATCGTCAATGTGGTCTCTTTGTCGCCGCGAACGTACTCGCGAACGGTACCGGCGTACATCGTGAGCTGGTTGCGATCGCATTTCACCGCTTCGGGCGGCGCGAAACGGCCACCACTGGCAGACGGTGTTGATTCAGGCGCAGGAGTGACTGGCGGCTCAGTCGTGCTGAGCGACACAACCGGCAATCCGGCATTCTTCCAGGCCGGATATCCACCGTGCAGGACTGCCACCTTTTCGAATCCCATGCTCGAGAGGAGCATCGCCGCTTCGAGACTGGTCTCCTCTGCCTTGCACGTGCAGTAGGTCACAAGGAGTTTGTCCTGCGGAAGCTGTTTGAGCGCGCGATCTTTCATGAGACCGAGCGGCAGCCAGACGGCATCCTGGATGTGCTCCATCTGCCACGGAACGGTGCCGCGCACATCGATCGCGACCGCTTCGTTTTTTTGCATCGCCGCCTGCAGTTCGGCGGGAGTGACGCGAGGAACGTCCGCTTTGGTGATGATAGCGAGGAGGAGTGCGATGAAGAACATTATGTTAAAAAGAAAAGCGGCGGACGCGACAACGTCCGCCGCTTCGATTCTAAAGGATTGCGTGATTACAGTCCGCGATACGTGCCGGAGAGCGACGCGGCGCGGTCGGCCTGACCCTGCGTGAATTTGTACATGCAGTAGTCATCCGTGTAGTCCATGAAGTTCTCGATCGGATCGACGCCAGCGGCGTTCTTGCCGGTCTTGCAGGTGTCGCGGCCAGCCGGGCAGCCGAAGGCCGCCGACTTCTCGGCCGGCGTGTCGGCGACGTAGTCGCCGCTGCCGTTACAACCACCCTGGAACGTGTGGTACAGGCCAACCCAGTGACCGACTTCGTGCGTCGCCGTGTCGCCTTCGTTGTACGGCGAGAACGAGCCGCCCGGAATCGTGCGCCAGTCGCAAACGACGCCGTCCTTCAGAGGCGCGCTGGAGTAGCTCGACGGGAAGGTCGCCCAGCCCAGCTCACCGGTGCTCGGCTGATTGAAGTAGATGTTGAGCGCCGCGGCGTTGCCCTTGCGGAGCGCGTTCTTCATCTGCGTCTCGGCAGTCGTGCCGTAGCCGGCCGCAAACCAGGTGTTGTTCGCGGTGCGATCGGTGCCAGCCAGCGCAAAGCGGAACTTGGTGTTCACGCCGCCGGTGAGACCGCTGTACGCATCATTGAGAACCTGCGTCTGATTCGCGAGCTGCGCATCGGTGATGTTGCCGGTGCCCGAGGTGTTCGTGATGACGTGGTAGTAAACCTGGATCGTCACCGTCGTCGCATTCGCGCTGACGTCAAAACGACCACTGCGCTGCATGAGGCTCTGCAACATTTCGGTGTGCGCTTCGATCGCGGCGGCTTCCGCTTCATCCGGAACGTGCGTAACGCAACCACGCGGTCCGCGCATACCACGCTCGACGGCCGGCAGATCAAAGACAGGGGCTTCCTGCGCAATCGCAGTGCCGACGGACAAAACCAGGACCAGGGCAACGATGAGGCTACGATACATTCTGTTTTTCTCTCCTGATTGTTGGTGAAGCGGTCGATTTGAACGCTGAG
>JBQCJC010000397.1:0-9921 GCA_051953135.1 Thermoanaerobaculia bacterium
CGGCACGAACGCGAGGATCGGAATCGATTCTGCTACCTTACCCGCCCATGTCTGACTGGAAACAAAATCTCATCGAAGACGCGCGCGGCATTGCCGACATGCTTCACGACACGAAATCCATCGCCGTCCTCGGCATCAAGCCCGAGACGCATTCAGGTCAACCGGCGTTCTACGTTCCCGCGCACATGGCCGATGCGGGTTACGAGATCATTCCGGTTCCCGTCTACTTTCCCGAAGCCACCGAGATCCTCGGCAAGCCGGTTTTCCGCACGCTTGCAGCGATCGGACGTCCGATCGACATGGTGAATGTCTTCCGCCGTCCGAGCGACATTCCTCCGCATGTCGACGACATCATCGCGGCGAAACCGAAGTACGTCTGGTTTCAGCTCGGCATTCGCAACGATGAAGCGGCGCAGAGACTCGCCGAAGCAGGCATCAAGGTCGTGCAGGATCGCTGCTTGATGGTGGAGCAGGGCCGCCTGCGCTGAGGAAATTTGAAGAGCCGGCGCATTCCGCTCCCGCCGTACGCGCTGTGGGAGACGCGCGCGGGCTCCGGCACGCCGGTCGCGCTGATTCACGGACTCAGTGGGTCGATGCGCTGGTGGTCGAAGAACATCGACGCGCTGGCGGCGAAGCATCTCGTCGCCGCCGTCGATCTCACCGGCTTCGGACGCAATCGTCGCTTCGCCGGTTTGCCGTCAGTGATGCCGTCGTTCGGCGAAGTGACGTCGCTGCTCGCGCGCTGGCTCGAGTCATTCGGCGAGCCGGTTCATCTCATCGGTCACTCGATGGGCGGCGCGATCTCGATTCGTCTCGCGGCCGAACGTCCCGATCTCGTGCGCTCGCTGATTCTCGTGAATTCGGCAGGGATGCCGTTCCGTCTCGACCCACGTCCGCACGTGCGTCCATTGCCGAAGCCGCCGTACGGCGGACCAGGAATCGCGCGCGTGCTGCTGCCGGATTTTCTGCGCGCCGGTCCCGCATCGGTCGCGGTTGCGGGCACGCGCGTGTTGTTCAGTGATCTGCGCGAAGAGATGCATCGTCTCGATGTGCCTGCGCTGTTGATCTGGGGTGAGAACGATCCGCTCGTGCCGTTGCACTACGGCGAGGCGATGAAGGATGAGATCGCGAATGCGCGGCTGGAAGTGATTCCGCGCGCCGCGCATGTGGCGATGTGGGATGCGCCAGATGCCTTCAACGAGATTGCGTTGAAGTTCCTCGACGAAGTCGATGCGCAACCGACGCGCGTGCCGGTGGAGCCGTGCTTCGCGTGGGGCATCGCAGGATGGACGGATGGTGTCGCGCATCGACAAGCCGGCCGTCGACGCGATTTCGTTCTCGTCCACGGCCTCGGCATGTCGAGCGCGTACTTCGAGCCGCTGGCGCGCGAGTTGTTTGCTCGCGGCGTTCATCCGATCGCGCCCGACATTCCGGGTTTCGGCGAGAGTAACAACGCTCGCGCCAGTGGTCCGGTAGAGCACGCGCGCATGCTCGCAACGTGGGCGGACGCGATGCTCATTCGCGATGCGACGTGGCTCGGTCATTCGATCGGATGCAATGCCGTTGCGGCGCTCGCGAAGCTGCGACCCGACATCGTGAAGCGTTGCATCTTTCTCGGACCGGCGTGGACGCGCTCGAAATCTCCGACGCTGCGCATCTTTACGATGCTCGCGCTCGATGCGTTACGCGAGCCGCTGACGTTGTATCGCTACGTGCTGCCCGCGTACTGGCGCACGGGACTCGCGCGCTGGTGGATGACGTGGCAGAAGTTTCGTCGCGACCTGATGGCATCACCGCCCGATGGAATGTTCATCGCGGGCGAGCGCGATCCGATCACGGATCGTCGAACCGCAAACATCGTCGAGGTACCGGGCGCGCATGCGTGCAACGTGTCGCATGCGCGCGAGGTCGCGATCAGAATTGCACCGTCGACGTCTGTCCCTCCGCCACTGTCACCGGATACACCGCTTTGATCGCGTGATTCTCATCGAGCACCTGCATCGTGTAGCTGCCGGATGCGACGTGCTCGATCGTCGTGACTTTTCCGGTGAGACGAATCTCCGCGATGCCGTTGCACTGGCACTGCACGTACTCTTCGCCGCCGGGAAGAATGAGTTTCACGCGCTCGCCAACGGCGCGTTCCGAATTCACGATGAGCGTGCCTCCGGGCGTGAGCGCGAAACGCACTTCGCCTTCATGCGGAACGACGACGCGCGTTGATTGCGATGCGTAGTTCGTTGCGCTCACTGCAATGCGATACGTGCCCGCCCCGACCGGAACCGTGAGCGTTCCGTCCGCGCCATCGCTCGCGCGCGCGACGAGCATGCCCGCGCCGTTCACCGCGACGGCGTATCCGCCGAGGGTTTGGCCGGTGCGCGCGTCGACAAGACGAACGTGTAATCCCTCACTGCGCTCCAGCGTGATCACGATCGGTCCGGAGTCGGACGTGATTTGCTTCGCGAACGTCGTGAAGCCCTCCTTCTCCGCGCGTACGAAGAGTCCTCCGCTTCCCGCGAGTGTTGCGACGAACGCACCGTTCGAGTCGCTCTTCGCTTCGACTGCTCTCGACGAATCTTTGTCCGATGTGAAAACGATCTGCGCTCCGGCGATCGCCGTGCCTTGCGCATCGACGACGCGTCCTTCGACACGCGACCACTCCATGCGAATGTCGAAACGATCGCTGCCCGTGATCGTGCGCGTGGTTGCGAATTCTCGATCGCCGGTCGTGCTCACGGTGACGTTGTACGTGCCGCGCGGCAACGCTTTGATCGTGTACTCGCCGTTCGCATCGCTAGTGGTGCCGAACATCGATTTGTTCGATGAGAAACGAATCGCGCGGCCGGGCGCGGGTTGATCGTGGTCGTACACCGTGCCGCGCACCGACGCTTCGGCGCGCAGCTCGAAATTCGCTTCGACCTCGCCACCATCGGCAAGCATCACTTTCATCGGCTCCGTGAGCAGCGTGTTGCCGTCGGAGCTTTGCGCCATCGCACGCACTTCGATTTCTCCGGCCGCAACGTTTTCGAGTCGATAACGTCCATAGCGTCCCGCCGCAATCGACTTCGACCCTGAGTGCACCATGACGCTGAGCCAGTCGCTGCCTTCGTAGCCACGCACGATTCCGGTGACCGTGCCGCGACCTTTGCTCGCCGGCATCCGCAGAACGATCTCCTGCGAGGTGGCGACATCGGCCGAGATTCGCTCGGATGAACCGAGCTCCGGGTGCATCGCGACGAATTCGTACTTGCCATTGGCGAGGCCGCCGATCGTGAAGGTGCCGTCGGACTCTGCCCATGCGGTTTGGTAGTCGCTGCCGTCGAATGCAGAGACCATCGCGCGAATGCCGTTGCCTTCGCTCGACAACACGCGCCCGTGCACCGAGCGTCCGCGCGCGAGCACGATGTCGATGCGTGAGTCGCTCGTGCTCGCGGGCACATCGATCTTCTTCGCGATCACGCCTTGCGCACGTACCTCGAACTGCTGCGCGGCCGGCGGCAGCGTGATCTCGTACGTGCCGTCATCCTCGACCTCGCCGGGTGTCTCGTCCGATGCGACGACGATGTTCGTCAGTGGCGAGCCATCGTCGGCCGTCACGCGACCAGTGACCTTGCGCCCTCTCGTCAACGCGATGCTCACCTCGGTCCTTTTTCCGGTGACCACAGAAACGTGTTGCGTCGCGGTTTGATAGCCGTCGGCGCTGATCGTCAGCGTCGCATCGCCCGGCTGCAGCGGCAGTGTGAATTCGCTCCCGTCATCGACGCTCGTCGATTCGAAGCGGCCGTCCATCACATTGACGTCGTACTCGCGCAGCATCTGCCGCGTATCGGCGTCGATGACGCGTCCGTGCACCGATCCTTTTTCCCGCACCGTCCATACGAAGTCATCCGCGGGCGCTGTGACGGTCTCGCTGGCTTCGTCATCGTCGGTGGTGAAGTGAAGTTGATACGGTCCGCGCGTGAGTGACTCGAGGACGAACGTTCCGTCCGAATTCACTGTTGCGGCGGCGAAGCTCATGTCCTGACCTTGTGCGACGATCGAACCGCTCGTCGCCGGCTGCGTCCCGATCATCACACGGCCGCGAATCTCCACGCCTTTCGCAAGGACGATGCGCAGCGGCTCCATGGTCTCGGCCACCGCGATGTTGCCGATGCGCGCGACACCGGCTCCCGACTTCCACACACCGATGTCGTGTTCGCCGCGATTGAGCGTGATCGTGAATTTGCCGTCAGCATCGGTCTCGACGTACGGCTCGAGCGTTCCCATCGTCATCGCGGAGTCGAGCGGCAGCGCTTCGTTCATCATCGACAGCGTTGCGGCGATGCCTGCACCCGCGACCGGATTGCCTTCACCATCGACGACGATGCCCGGAACGTCGATGCCTTTTGGCAATGTCAGCGTGATCGCTTTCTTCGTATCGACGGCGGCGGTTGCGGCTCCATATCCGTGTCGCGTTGCCTGCATTTGCAGACTCGCTTCGGCCGCGACGTCGAGGACCGCTTGCCGCGCACGCCATTGAAACCGGCCGTCCGCTCCGCTGATCGTCGAGCCGCGTTGATCGGCGGTCACGCCGTAGATGAGCGGCATGCCCGCGAAAACGAATTGCACGACCGCGCCCGCGACCGGCTTCTTCTGCTCATCGACGACGATTCCGTGAATCGAATCCGTGGCGTGTGCGAGGAAGTCCGCGTTCTTCGTTCCAGCCGCAACGTTCGCGCGTTGCTCGAACGTAATGTCATCGGACGAATACGCGACCACCATGTACGAAGGTTTGGAAAGATGCTCGACGCGATAATTACCGCGCTCATCGGTGATGGCGAAGCGGCTCTCGTAACTGCGCGGACCGTTCTGCGCGAACGCGTGAACGATCGCGCCCGCGAGCGGACGTTTCGTCGCGTCGCGCACGGCACCGCTGATCGTCGGGCGCGATGCGACCGCGATCGTCGTCGTACCTTTCTTCGCGGTACCGGATGCGTCGCCGGCGAATGCTTCGATCCAATCCGGCGCGCTTTCGACGCGTAACGTGAACGCGCCGTCTTTCGAGGTCGTGGTCATCGCCCAGTTCGCGACCACGCGTGCGTTCGCGACTGGCTTCTCGGCGGCATCGACGACCTTGCCGTTGATCTCGATGCCTTTCGTCACCTCCGCATCGAGCGACGTTCGCGGCGTGAGCTCGATCGCATGCGGTGCGAAATCGGGATGCACGATCACGAGCTCGTTGCACCAGCGGCCGGGTGAGGGAATCGTGTACGTGCCGCGTTCATCGGTTTTCGTTGCGTAGCGAACCGCGTCTTCCTGGCTGACGATGACGCGGGCATTGGCCACCGGCTTCCCGCTCGCGGTCACGCGTCCTTTGCGCGGCGGCGCCGCATCGAGCATGAACGAGAGATCCGTACTGCCCGCGAGAATCGGCGTCGTCGCCGGCGCGAATCCGTCGCGCGCCACATCCAGCGCGTAGATGCCATCGAGTTTCGCGTCGAATGTGAACGTCCCGTTCTCGCTCGTCGTCGTGGTCGCGATCGTGACCGAGGAATCGGCGAGCACACTCGCTCGGCGATCGGTCACCGCCTGCGCGCGGCGCAACGTGACCGTTGCATCGGCGATTGGCGCGCCCGACCGGGAGACGATCACGCCGGACGTTGCGGCCGATGCCATCGGCGCGGCGAGAGCGATAAGATGCGGTAAGACGATTGGTCGCATGGAGCGCGAAGATACGAGAAGCGGCGACGAGCGGAAGTGAGGCTCGGCGCCGCGTTAGGTTTACGTCGTCGTCAACGGTTACACGAGCGTCAGGGTCGCTTCGTTCGCGAGCGTACGCGTGAGCCAGAGGTTGCTCAGTTTTTCGAGCACCGTGTTCTGGCGCAGGCGCGCGCGCAGATTCGCGAAGTCGACGTGATCGAGATGCTGATCCTGATTGAAGCAGGAGAAGACGAACGACTCCTTGCCGGTGATCGGATCGACGTGACGCTGCAGGCACTGCGCGCAGACCTGCTTCATCATGCATTGCATCGGCGAGTTGATCGAGCCGATGCCGTGATGCGCGGGATTGAGATGCGGCGCGAGGATGCCGTGCCGCGCATCTTTCACCGCGCGCATCATGCCGTCGGAGCCGATAGCGACGAGGCGCTCGGCGTCGCGAAGATCGAACATGCGCGGCTCCGACGCGTACCAGAGCATCGATTGCACGATGTTGCCGACGAAGCCGAGGTCCTGCTCGCGGCGCGGAGTGATCGGCTCGCCGGCATCGACGGACCAGATCACCTGATCCGTTCCGGCTTCGATCTCATCGCGCTTGAACACGTCCGCGGATTTTTTGTAGCCCGCGAAGTAGACGACTTTGCAGCCGTTGTTTTTCAGCGCGCGTGCGATCGAGAACAGCACCGCGTTTCCGAGTCCGCCGCCCGCGAGCAGCACGGTTTCGTTTTTCGGAATCTCGGTCGGCGCGCCGGTCGGTCCCATCAGCACGACCGGTTCGCCTTTCTTCAACATCGCGCAGAGTCGCGACGAGCCGCCCATCTCCAGCACGATCACGGAGAGCAATCCGCGCTCCGGATCGGTCGATGCGCCGGTGAGCGCGAGACCTTCCATCGCGAGTTTCGTTCCGCCGATCTCCGGCGCGAACGCTTCGAAGTTTTGCAGGCGGAAAAACTGTCCGGGCTCGAAGTGCCGTGCGGCCAGCGGCGCGTGCACGACGACTTCGACGATCGTCGGCGTGAGGCGATTCACTTCGTGCACGCGTGCGATGAAGCCGTCTTCGAGTGAACGCGTGAGTTTCGCCCACTGCGCATCGCGCGCGGCTTGTGCTTCCGCGCTGCGATCCATCGATTTCAATTCGTCGGCGAAGATCGAGAGAACGTATGGGAACCCATTCTTTGCCGAGGCCATCGCCTTGACGACGTTGCCGGCGTACTTCGGATGATTGTCGCCGTAGAACGTGATCAGTTTCTCTTTGCGCGATGGATGCTGATACGACGTGAAGAAGCCGCGATCGCGTGCTGCTTCATCGTCTTCGATCAGCTCGCGCGTTTCGCCGAGCGTGTACGACTGGAAGAACTGCTTCCACTTGTCGAGCTTGAACGTGCCGGGGCGTTCCTTTTCGTAAATCACGTTCGGCGCGGTGCCGGCCGCGATCATCACGGTGCGAGCGCCGAGTTCCACGATCTGTCCCGAATCCTTCCAGCGTCCGTCCTCGACGATCTGCTTTTCGAAGAGCAGCGATTTCACGTGGCCGAATTCATCGGCCACCGCTTCGACCGGCGAGAGCATTTCGGCGTAGTAGATGCCTTCTTCGAACGCCTTCTCGATCTCTTCGAAGTTGAGGCGGTACGCGGGCGAGTCGAGCATCGACTTGCGATACGCGATCGTGACGCCGCCCCACGAGCGCGCGAGCGGAATGAAGTTCGGCGCTTCGTTCGCGGCGCTCGCGCGCTCGCGTTCCGCGCGCACAGCACGTCCATGCGCGAGGAACTCGTCGAGAATCGACAACTCCTCGGCGTCATAGCCGGCGCGGACGGCGGCTTCGCCGAGCTCACTCGCGAGTTGCTCGTAGCGCTCCAGCGTTTTCTCGACCTGACGCGGGTAGTACGCGAACAACTCGGTGGCGGTGTCGATCGCGGTGAGACCGCCGCCGATGACGACGGCCGGCAAGCGCACCTGCAGATTCGCGAGCGAATTCTTTTTGAACGCGCCGGTGAGTTGCAGCGCCATCAGGAAGTCAGACGCCTGACGCATGCCGCGCACGAGATTGTTCTTCATGCGTACGATGGTCGGCGTGCCCGCGCCTGCAGCGATGGCGATGTGATCGAAGCCAAACTGATCGAATGCTTCTTCGATCGTGAGCGTGCCGCCGAAGCGCACGCCGCCGAACACGCGCAGGTTTTGCTTGCGCTCCAGCGCGATGCGAATGACTTTCAGGAAGTTCTTGTCCCAGCGCACGGTGATGCCGTATTCGGACACGCCGCCGAATCCCGCGAGGATGCGATCGTCGAGATCTTCGAAGAGCGTGCGCGCGTTCTGAATCGGCTGTTCGATGAGCGCGCGATCGAGCGGCTCGATCTTCAATCCATCGATCGCGATGACGCCGAAGCCTTCGTTGAGGAGATAGTGCGCGAGCGTGTAGCCGGCGGGACCGAGTCCGACGACGAGCACGTTGCGGCCGTTGTACGGCAGCGCGAGCGGACGCCGCAGGTTCAGCGGGTTCCACATCGTCAGCAGCGAATAGATCTCGAAGCCCCACGGCAGGAACAGGACGTCGGTGAGCGCGCCGGTCTCGATCTGTGGGATGTTGACCGGATCCTGTTTCTGAAAGATGCACGAGCGCATGCAGTCGTTGCAGATGCGATGGCCGGTGCCGGGACACATCGGGTTGTCGATCATGACCATCGCCAGCGCGGCGATGGCATCACCATCCGCGCGCAGCGCGTTCATTTCGCCGATTTTCTCGTCGAGCGGACATCCTTCGAGCGGCATGCCGAGCGGGTTCGGTTTGAATGTGTTGTTTGGTTGTTCGAATCCTCTCGAACAAGAATCTTTCTTTCGCTCGTGGCAGTAGATGCAGTAGAGCGTTTCGTCGGAGATCTCGCGCGGCGTCATACGCGAGTCGGTGAGATGAAATGCGTCGCGCCGCCGGAAGTGTTCGTGCTCGCCGCCGAATCGCTCGCTGTCTTCTTTCGCGGTCGGGACGAGTTGATCGAAAACGAGCGGCTCGGGCAAACGGAACGAGGTCCAGTCGTCGAAACGCCCTGCTTTCCGTTCGTTCGCGACCCACGCCACGAGCTGATCGACGAGTGAGTGCAGTGCCGCTGCATCGCGCGGCAACGATTCCGTCGAGGAGACGCGCTCGCGTCGCGTGAGCGTGCTGTCGAACGCGTTCGTTGCGGCGAGGTGATCGCGCAACTGTTCGAGCGCGAGTTTCGCGTCGGCACTCGGTGCGTATTCTTTCGCGCCGCGCGGATAGTCCTTCTCGAGGTCGAGGAGCTTGTTCGCGGCGATGGCGAGCGAGAGCTCGTGATCGAGTTTGCGCGCGACGAGCGCGTGAATGAGCGCGTTGACCTGTTCGGTCGTGAAGGCCGGACCTTCCTTGAATTTCGCGACGCGTTTCGTCACGAACTCTTTCTTGAAGCGCGCGACTTCGGCGTCGTCTTTCGCGCGTGCGTGCAGCGCTTTCGTGCCGGAGTCGATGCGGAAGAGTTGCGTGAGGAAGTCGCCGAGGTGACGCGCGACGGCGATGAGCAACAGCGATTGCTCGGGCGTCGGACGCGCGGTCGTGGCCGTGCCGTTCTGCACCGCCATCCGGTACGCATCAAATCGCTGAAACGCCTCGGCATCATTCTGTTCGAGGAACTGATCGAACGTGAGGGCGAGACGGGTGAGGCCGTGGAACTGGCGGAGATCGTCGTAAGAGAAGCCGTCGATGCCGAGATTCATATTCGTTTGATGTAGATGATCTTTTCGACCGACGCGTGGCGCACACCATCGGCGTCGACGAGCTCGACATTGTAGGTGCGATCGACCGATTCACCGTTCGCGGTGGCGGCGCGAATCGCATCGAGCTCGGCGTCGTCGATGCGGAAAGTGGCGTACAGCGTCGTGCGGCCGGGTTTGCGAAAGCGAATCGAAGCCGCCTTATCCCAAACCACGAAGCCTTTCCCGAGATTGCGGATGAGCATGATCATGAAGATCGGATCGACGGCCGCGTACATCGAGCCGCCGAAGATCGTGCCGACGTAGTTGCGCGTACGAAAGTTGAGCGGCAGCGCGATGCGCACTTCGCGAAAATCGCCGGCGATGTACTTCACGCGTCCGCCGGTACCGCGGTACGCGGGGAAGAGATTGAACTTCCAGCGCATGACACGGGAGTCGAACGACTCAGGCATGTGGTGAGCGGCGGGGGCAGACCCCCCCGGGCCGTCGGCCCAGATTCGG
>JBQCJC010000398.1:0-5765 GCA_051953135.1 Thermoanaerobaculia bacterium
GTCGACGACCGACACGCCGGACTCGATCAAGCCCGTCTTGACGAAAGCGTTCGCGGTCACGTCTTTGCGGAATCCCGTAGCCGTCGTTTATGACGACGAACAGGACGTTTACTTCGTCTCGAACGTCAACGGCGCTCCCGGCGCGAAGGATCACAATGGCTTCATCTCGCGCATTACACCGGACGGGAAAATCGCCGACCTCAAATTCATCGATGGACTCGACGCACCCAAGGGTCTTGCGATTCGCGGCGCGGAATTGTGGATTACGGACATCGATCGCATTGTCGTGCACGATCGCGTCAGTGGCGCGCGCACGCATACGTTCGATCTGAAGCCGTTCGGCGCGGTGTTTCTCGAAGACATTGCAGTTGGTCCGAACGACGTCCTGTACGTCACGGATACCGATGTGACGATCAAGGGCGAACGCGAACGTGTGCACAACGGCGACGGCCGCATTTTCCGTGTCGAGGACGATGGCGATATCGAAGTCGCGGCGCGCGGCGAAGAATTAAGATCGCCGAGTGGGATCGCCTGGGACGGCACGCGATTCCTCGTCGCTCAGGCCTACGGGAATGAAGTGCTGGCGTGGAATCCCGGCATGCGCGCGACGGCGGTGTTTCGTGGTCCCGGCGCATACGACGGGATTGTGGTTTTACCGACTGGCGCGGTGATCGTGTCGAGTCATTATGATGAGGCGTTGCATATCGCACGCGATGGCG
The DNA here is from genome assembly GCA_051953135.1 of Thermoanaerobaculia bacterium. Taxonomy (GTDB): domain Bacteria; phylum Acidobacteriota; class Thermoanaerobaculia; order Gp7-AA8; family Gp7-AA8; genus QHVT01. The sequence continues at coordinate 720 of JBQCJC010000398.1, forward strand.
TCTTACAACCCCTGTTCGCGCGCCGGCCCTCACCCGGAGACCTCGGCTTCGACACGAAGCGCAATCGCCTGCTCATTCCATCGAGTGATGGGGATTGGCTGGAGGCGTGGACGCTACCGCCATTGACGCCAATGAAGACGACATCCGCACGCGACGGTTCGTTAGAACTGGCGAAGTATTAAGGCTAATACCGCCCGTTCGCGCGTTCCTTGACCGGTAATATTTCGAGACATGTGGTCCACCATCCGGTGAGAATCGTCTCAATGAATTGCTCCGGCAGGCCTTCGCTGCGCATTTCGTTCGCGAGCGCCTGATAGTCGTAATGAACCGGTACAAATTCGACGTTCAATGCACCATCCGCGACATCGACGATCGTGTACCAGACGTTCGTCTGTCCATCATTCGCGGGACGTCCGATCACGCCGGCATTGATCACGTGCGTTCTGTCGCCTAACGCTTTATGCCAGTGCAATCCGGTATGCGTGCAGACCAGGACGTCGGTCTCGAAATCGCGGCAGAGTTTTTCGAGAAACGGATCCGGAGACGTGGAGCGCCACAGAAATTCATTGATTGTCCGCGGTGAACCGTGCACGAGGAGAAATCGCAAGCCACCCGCGGTGAATCGAATTTCGCGCGGGAGCGTGCCCATCCAGTCTTTGTATCGATCGCTCGTGTTGGCAAACGTGTAGTCGTACGAGATCTGCGCGTAATGGTTATCCCGCGGGTCCGTATACCCACAATGGCAATCCTCGGCACGCGTCGACAACGATTCTTCGTAATTCCCCTGAATTCCCGCGATTCCACGATCGATCAGCAATTGCGGAATCCGATCGGGATACGGACCGAATGCGCCGAGGTCGCCTAGAAAATAAACCCGTTCAATGCCGCGCGATGCGATGTCATCGAGCGTCGCCACCAGCGCGTGATAATTCGAGTAAATCCCGCCGATGAATGCGAGTTTATCGGTCATCGCCAAACCGTTTCGACATTAACTGCCGCGTGTGCTCGTCGAATCCGCGTCGCGCGTAGAGCCGCTTCGCTGATTCATTCGTGAATTCAACTTCGAGATGCAATGCATGAATGCCGTTCTCGCGACACACGCGCTCCGCTTCGTCGATTGCCGCCGTCCCGAGTCCCTTACCGCGCGCTTCGGGAACGACATAAAGCTCATCCAGAAACGCATCGCGACCGCCAAATTCGACACTAAACCCGAATGCGAGGATGAAGTATCCGGACGTTTCGTCGATCAATACGACGCGGCCGAGGAATTCGTTCGTGAGGATTTCGCGCAGCGCCTGCTCGAATTTCGCCGCGGCGTACGGATATCCCTCCTCGTCGAAAAACGCGCGATGCATGCGCAGGAGTTGCGGCAGATCGGCGAGCGTGGCAGTGCGGAATGTCATTGCAGTGGTTTATCGAAGGATTTCGACGTTTTCTTTGGGAGATAGCCGAGGCGCTCGTAGAAGCGATGCGTGCGCTCGCGGGTGATGTTACTGCGCACGCGCATCCGCGTGAGACCGCGTTCGCGCGCCCATTGTTCCGCCGCATTGACGAGAAGTGCGCCAATGCCGCGAGAGCGTTGCGGCTCATGCACGACCAGTCCGCGAATCTCCGCGTGAGCGTCGTTCTCAACCGAAATCGAATCGGTGACATGAATCCATCCGCCGATCTCATTGTCGATTATCGCCACGAAGACAGCATCAAATTCACTGGCGAGTACATGCGTTAATCGCGTACGCATTTGCGCTTCAGTCGATGGATAACCAAGTTCGCCAGCAAGCGACGCGAGTACGCCGGCATCATCAAGCGTCGCACGACGCACACTCACGTCGTGCATGTCACCCCATCCACCCAGCACGTGTGACACGCGCCGTATTTCAGCGGAAACGCGCGCAACGTTTCGGCGAGCGTCCCGCCCATCCGCGCCTCCGGCTCTTCAATGAGAATCGGGCAGACATACACGCCTTTGCTCGTCACCATGCGGCACGAGGAGCATTGCAGCGTGCTCGCTTCGCTGTCTGTGAGCGAATCGTTTGTGAGCCGCTCCCAATCCTCATACGCGCGCGTGCGTGTCTCTTCCGCACCAATGCGAAACAACGACAGCACCTTCAATCGCGGACGCTCGAACCCGAATTCGCGGATTAATTCGAGAAACCGCGCGCGGCCTTCGGCACTCGCTACGCCTTCGGCCGCCGTTGTCACTGTAATCACAGGATTGAGGCCGACGTCCGCGAGATTGTGCAATCCCATCATGACGCGATCCCAAACGCCCTTTCCGCGAATGGCATCGTGCGACTCGGCATCGAATCCATCGAGACTCACCCGCAGATCGAGCGAATATTCGGATCGATCGAACAACTCACGCAACGCGCGGCATACCTCGGGACGCAGGAGCATGCCATTCGTCAGGACCGTTGCTGGCCCTTGCTTCAACGTCGCTTCAAGAATCGCAAGCATGTCGCGATTCATGAACGGCTCGCCGCCGGTGAAGTAATACTCGCGCACACCGAGCGCGCGCGCCTCGTCCAGCCACTGTTGCACCTCGGCGAGTCTCATCAGCTCGTGCGAATGATTGCGCGGCGAGCACGAGATGAAGCAATGCGTGCACTCGATATTGCACAACGTCCCGGCCACCTGAAACCAGAGCGTGTCGAGTGACAACAGCGGAACCGATGGATGGGTCATAAGGAATCGAGAATCGTTTCGAGCTGCGATAACCCGGTCTGTAGTAAGAACCCATTCGACCGGCCATAAGAACGCGAACCGACAAAATAAAAACCAGGTTCGCCCGATTGCAGATCCGCCGGTTTTACTGCCGGTACGGACAGACAATCGGTGATATTCGAGATCGCCTTGTAAAGACGCGCACCGCCCTCGGTCACCGGCGATAATTCGACGGCCAGCTCGCCCAGAAATCCAGTGTCTGGTTTGTAGCCGGTAAACGCGGCCACTGCATTTGCTTCCACAATGCGACCGCCGGTCAGTGCCACGACGACGTGTCCGTTGTTTTGCGACAAGCTTTCGATTTGTGCCTTTCGCTCCACTCGCAGAAATGGCGGCGGCGCCTCGGCCAGTGCGTTCGCTTTCGCGACGACCGTCTGTCGCTCCGGCAGCGGATCGTTCATCACCTCTTCGCACGGACGGCGATTCGCCGACCGCACCGCCCACACGACGCGCGTCGACGGCGACTCCTGTGCGAGCGTTTCGAGCATCACAATCGCATTCGCGGCGGAATGACCGTCGCCTAACAGGAGAATCGTTCGATTCCTGAGCGCGTTGAGCGAATTCGCCAAATCACCAAGGTGCCGAATCACCGGATGCGAAATCCGGGATTCGCCGCGCGCCGGTAATCCGCCGACGCCCATCGGCCGTGGCACGACGAGACCGCCACTCGCATCGAAAATGATCTCCGCCTCGAACGTCTCGTCGTTATCGCACAGAACGCGAAACGGACGTTCCGCGCGCAGCGGATGATTCGCATAATCCGTTCGCGTCAGTCCGCGACGTCCAATCGCGATCACGTTCATCCCCTGACGCACGCGGCCGCCTAACGGCGCGCGTTGCGTCAGGGGAACAAGAATGCGATCCGCATATTCGGGCCCGGTGAGCAGCGCTTCGTCGTCCGGTAATTCATCGCCTAACACGTCGCGCATGCGCGGCGAGAGATTCATGCGCAATGGAGAGAAAAAGCGCGTCGGGCCCCATCGTCTCAATGAGGCGCCGACCTCTCCCCGCTCCAGCACCGTGACGTCGTGCCCGCGATCCGCGGCGCCAATCGCTGCCGCGATTCCCATCGGCCCGGCGCCGATGACGAGGACGCGCATCAGTCCTCCTTGCGCGCGAGCGCATTACACGACTGCGCCCAATGTGCGATCGTCCCGCCGCCGCGAATCACCGCCGCTACGCCAATGGCCTCCGCCATCTCTTCCGGGGTAAATCCCGCATCACTGCACGCGGACGAATACGAATCGATGCAGTACGGCTCCTGAATCGCATACGCCACCGCCAGCGCGATGAGCTTCTTCGTCTTCTCATCGAGCGCGCCCGGCGCCATCGTGGTCGTATACCAATTCAGAAACGCGTCCCAACCCTTCGGGTTGGCCTTCGAAATTTCACCGAAACGAGCGAGGTCCTCAGAGAGGTAATAGCTGGGCATTGTGAGTTTTTCTCCCTAACAAGCATGCACACGGAGGCGGATCGTTGAACGCTTGTCAGGCCGGAGGAGCGCGTGAGGGGGATTGCGACGACGCGCGCGTAAGCACATTCGCATCAACGCTGGCTATCGCAATCGGCTTGGCGAAAAACGTCCGCCATGCTCGCTCGCAGCGCGCGCAATCCAACGCCACGCGGGAATCGACATCTGTCATCGCATCGAGCACGACGAGCGAATCGACTCGTGCCCGGCAATTCATCACGGTCAGATCTAAGAGCAGCTCGCGATCGAAGTTCGAAAACGCGATGAAATTGATTCCGCCATCGCGCGCGGGTGCAATCACCGTCGAACCCGTGTGCACCGCGCGAATGATTGCGCTCAATGATTGAGGCGGCGGAGCATCGATCGCGGCGAGCACGACGGCGCCATACCGCACGAGCGCATCGAACGACGCGTTCGCCACGCGCTCGCCGAACGTCGCGCCGCGTTGTGGCAGCCATTCCCGATGGACGGATGGCGCGATCGCCGCCAGTGCGGAAAGATCCTCTTCCGCACATGCGACCAGCGGCGTCGCACCGGTGCGCGCGGCACACTCCAGCCACGCCGCGATGACGCGACGGAACAACGGCGCGGCGAAGCGCATCCCCTTCGCCGCGGCCTCGCGCTCCGGACTGCGCGCGAACAAAACCACCGCCGTTCGTTCCATGAGCCGCGCGAAGTGTACTGCCTTATGACATCGGTCATGTGCGACGAGGCCGTGACTTTCTACCTTTGCTTCGGAAGGAAAGGAACTCATGCAATACCGCAAGCTCTGGATCACACTCGCCGCGGTCGTTCTGGTCTCATTCACGATTCTGGGGATCGCCGGCTACAAAGGCATCCAGTCGGCACCG
>JBQCJC010000399.1:0-11815 GCA_051953135.1 Thermoanaerobaculia bacterium
CGTTCATGTCACCCCGAGCGGGAGCGAGGGGCCTGGGGGATGGGTGGCACGAGGGATGGGGTACGCGCCGCCCACCCGCCAGGTCCCTCGCTACGCTTCGGGATGACGAAAACTTCGTGTCACCCCGAGCGGGAGCGAGGGGCCTTGGGGGGGGCACGAGGGATGAGGTACGCGCCACCCACCCGCCAGATCCCTCGCTACGCTCGGAATGCCCTACGCGACTAACTCGCCCTTGAACACCGTCACCGCGTTGCCCGCGAGTTTCACGCGGTCGCCGTCCAATCGCACGTGCACCACGCCGCCGCGCTTTGACGCCTGAAACGCCGTCATCTCCAGCTTGTCGAGCTTTGCGGACCAGTAGGGAGTGAGGCAGCAATGCGCGGAGCCGGTGACGGGATCCTCATCGATTCCGGAGCCGGGTGCGAAGAAGCGTGAGACGAAATCGAAATCGTTTGAGCGGCTGGTGACGATGACGCCGCGCACCGGGATTTTGCGCAGGCGCGCGTGATCGGGATCGAGCGCGCGCACTTCGTACTCGGTCTCGACCTCGACGAGGTAATCGAATTTGTTGCGTCCGATGTAAAGCGGTTTCGTGATGCCGAGGGCTTCGAGCAAACCTTCGGCGGGCTCGGAGGCGACTTCGCGTGTTGCGGGAAAATCGAGCTCGATGCGATCGCCGAGTCGCGTCGCGGTTAGCAAGCCGCTCTGCGTGTGGAAGCGCGCCTGCGTCAGTCCTTCCTCTTCCCACAACGCGTGCGCGCTTGCGAGCGTCGCGTGACCGCACAGCGCGACTTCGACGGCCGGCGTGAACCAGCGCAGCGCAAAACCGTCGTCCTGTCGCAGCACGAATGCCGTCTCGGAGAGATTCATCTCTCGCGCGACATTCGCCATCCACTCATCAGGACGCGGTGCATCGAGCAAACAGACGGCCGCGGGATTGCCGCGGAACGCTTCGGACGTGAAGGCATCAATTTGAAGAAGTCGCATCAAAAGAAATCGGCGGGCAAAACGCCCGCCGAGTCGAGATTCTACGTGAAACGAAAAACTAGAAGCCCTGCACCTTCGCCGCTTTGCCGTAAAGCATGCGCACGGAGATGAAGCCGACGATCATCACGCCGAGGAGGCAGAGATCGCGGTAAGGCTGACCGTACATCGTCGGGTAGTGATTGCTGATCATCGTGAAGATCAGCGGCACCGACATGAACGTGTTGTGACGCGAGCGCAGACCTGCCTGCGCAACGTCGATCGGATCCGGCGCCGTGCCGTTCTTCGTCGCCGTGATGATTCGTTTCTGTGCGGGCCAGATGATCATCCACACGTTCGCGGCCATCATCGTGCCGAGGATCAGACCGGCGTGAATGTAGAGCGAGCGACCGCCAAACTTACCGACGCGCTCGAGCAGCAGGTACGCGCCGGCGAACAGCAGCAGCGAGATCGTGTTCGCCACGAGCACGTTCTTGACGGCCTTCATGATCGCGTTGTAGACCACGAAGCCGACCGCGAGGATCACGAGCACGATCGCGAGCCACAGCCACGGGTTGTTGGTCGGATCGGCCGGATCTTCGAAGACGATTTTCGAGTGGTAATAGATGAGGCCACCGACGAGAATACCGGTGATCCAGGTCCACGCGGCGCCCCAGCGAAACCAGAACAGAGCGCGCGGCATCAGCTCGGGAACGGTAATTTTTTTCGTCGGTCCGTCGAGAGCTTTGGCGAAGTGAGCGTTGACGAAGTTGAAGAAGTAAAGATGGCCAATCCAGGTCACGCCTGCAACCACGTGAGCCCATCGCAGGAACAGTTGAAGCACGTCATTGACGTTCTGCGGCATGCGGAACTCTCCTCAATCCTTAATTGATGGGATAGCCTGCGCCGGATTATGAGTGAATTCGACGGAAAAGTCGCGATCGTTACGGGCGCCTCGTCGGGCATTGGCCGCGCGACCGCGGAACTGCTCGCGCAACGCGGCGCGCGCGTGGCGATTTGTGCACGTTCCGCGGACGTGCTTCACGACATCGCCTCGCGCCACGGCGATCGCATGATCGCGGTGACGGGCGACGTCAGCGATCTCGCCGTCGTCGAGCGATTGTTCTCGATGACCGAGAGCCGCTTCGGCAAGTGCTCGATCCTCGTGAACAACGCCGGCATGATCGACGTCGCGCCGCTCGTCGATACGACGCTCGAGCAATGGCAGCGCATGTTCGACGTGAACGTGCACGCGATCTTCCTCGCCTGCCGCCGCTCGTTGCCGTCGATGCTCGAGCGCGGCGAAGGCGCGATCGTGAATGTCGCCTCGATCTCCGGCATCGTCGGTCCCGAGAAGTTTCCCGGCTTCGTTTCGTACTGCGCGAGCAAAGGCGCGGTGATCTCGCTGACCGAATCGCTGGCGGTGGAAGTGAAATCGCGCGGCGTGCGCGTGAACTCAGTCAGCCCCGGCTCCGTAGATACACCGATGTGGGCGGCAGCCAGCGGAGGTGCTCCCGCGTCGATGACGCCCGCGGAAGTCGCGGAAGCGATCCTGTTTCTTGCATCGGATCGCTCGCGACCGATGAACGGGCAGAACCTGAATGTCTTCTCTTCGTGAACTGACGCGCTCCATTCGAGCCACGTGGGCAGAGATCGATCTGCGCGCGTTCGATGCGAACGTCGACGCGATCGTCGCGCGTTTACCCGAACGCACGCGTCTCATCGCGATGCTCAAGGCCGACGCGTACGGACACGGCGCGGTCGAGCTCGCGCGTCGTTGCGTGACGCGTAACGTTGCGATGATTGGCGTCGCGCTGCTCGAAGAAGGGCTCGAATTGCGACGCCACGGCATCACCATGCCGATCCTCGTCCTCGGGCCATTGAACGAACCGCAAGTCCGCACTGCCATCGAGCAGGACATCACGATGGGTGTCCCCGGCCCCGAGGAGCTCGAGATCATCGCTGGTGTTGCGAAAGAACGAGACGTCGCGATTCATCTCAAGATCGACAGCGGCATGGGACGCATGGGCAGCGTCGAGACCGAGCTGCCGCGCGTCGTCGAGATTCTTCGCGCCGCGCCGCGGTTGTGTGTCGATGCGTTCTACACGCACTTCGCGAACGCGAGCGACTCGCACGATCCATTCACGGACGAACAACTCGCGCGTTTCGACACGCTCGTCGAGACGCTGCGCGAAGCAGGCATCACCGCGCCGTATCATCACGCTGCGAACAGCGCGGCGACGCTGCGTGGCATCACGCCAGGAGATTTCGTTCGCACCGGAATCGCGCTGCTCGGCTCCGCACCGCTCGATCGTGAGTCGACGCGATTGCTGCCGCTGCTGCGCTGGCGCACGGAGATCGCGCGATTGAAAGAACTGCCGCCGGGACACGCGATCGGCTACGGCACGACGTTTCACACGAAGCGCGCGAGTCGCATCGCGACGCTGCCGGTTGGCTATGCCGATGGCTACGATCGTCATCTTTCGAACCACGCCGACGTGCTTGTGCGCGGGAAACGTGCGCCGGTGGTGGGTCGCGTGTCGATGGATCTCGTGACGATCGATGTCACGGACATCGACGATGCGGCGGTTGGCGATGAGGTTGTGTTGCTCGGCAGGCAAGGCGACGATGAGATTGCGGTCGAAGAGCTCGCGAGGAAACTTGATACGATCACGTACGAGGTGTTTTGCAACGTCAGCGCGCGCGTGCCGCGCATCTACCTCGACGGCGCTGACGCGGTGAGCATCCGCACACGTTTCGACGCATGATCAGAATTCTCGACCGTATCGGCACGCGCTTCCTTCGCGTCTTCGAGCAGACCGGCCTCTGGTTCGACGGCCTGTGGCGCACGATCAAATGGACGTTCCGCCCGCCGTATGACTTCGCGGAATGGTTCAAGCAGATGGTGCGCGTCGGCGTCGACTCGATTCCGGTCGTGTTCCTGACGACGATGTTCACCGGCATGGTGCTGAGCCTGCAGACGTTCAGCGGCTTTCAGCGCGTGCACGCGGAGCAGTTCGTCGCGAGCGTCGTGTCGCTGGCGATGTTGCGCGAGCTCTCCCCGGTGCTCGTCGGTTTGATGGTGACGGGACGCGTCGGCTCGTCGATGGCCGCGGAGATCGGCACGATGCGCGTCACGGAACAGATCGACGCGTTGAAAGCGCTGGCGACGGAGCCGATTCAGTATCTCTTCGTGCCGCGCGTGATTGCGGCTGTGGTGATGCTTCCGTTCCTCACGATTCTCGGCGACGCCCTTGGCGTCTACGGCGGCTACATCTTCGCCGTGAAGCTGATGCACACGAATCCGGTCGTCTACAAACTCAACACGTTTCAGTTTCTCCAGCTCAGCGACGTGTGGAGCGGTCTGGTCAAAGCCGCGGTGTTCGGATTGATTCTCTCGCTTACCGGTTGCGTGCGCGGGTACTACACGACCGGCGGCGCGGAAGGCGTGGGACGCTCGACGACGTACGCAGTGGTCTCGGCGTCGTTGATCATTCTGCTGAGTGATTTCTTTCTGACGAAGATCCTTTTCTAGTCGTTCTTAACAGCTATGCCTCCGATGATCTCTCTGCAGCACTTGTACAAGTCGTTCGACGGCCGTCAGGTGCTGCGCGACCTCACGATCGATGTCGATCGCGGCGAATCGGTGGTGATCGTCGGCGGCTCCGGCACGGGCAAGAGCGTCACGCTGAAGCACATCATCGGCTTGCTGCAGCCGGATCGCGGTCGCGTATTCGTCGATGGTCAGGACATGACGAACATGTCCGATCTCGAGCTCAATCAGTTTCGCCGCCGGTTCGGGATGGCGTTTCAGGAAGGCGCGCTGTTCGATTCGATGTCGGTGTTCGAGAACATCGCGTTCCCGCTGCGCCGCCACACGAAGATGACGGAGCAGCAGATTCGCGATCGCGTGCAGGAGTGTCTCGAAGACGTTCATTTGCACGGTGTCGAGAAGAAGCGTCCATCGGAGTTGTCCGGCGGTATGCGGCGCCGCGTTGGATTCGCGCGCGCGATCTCGCTGAAGCCGGAGATTCTGTTGTTCGACGAGCCGACGACGGGACTCGATCCGGTGATCAGTGACGTCGTCGCGGAGTTGATCACGGAGATGGATCAGAAGCTCGGCACGACGACGGTGACGATCACGCACGACATGAAAGTCGCGTTCAAGATCGCGGACCGCGTGGCGATGCTCTACAACGGCTCGATCATCGAGCAAGGCACGCCGGATGAGTTTCAACGCAGCACGAACCCCATCGTGCAGCAATTCATCGAAGGCCGTGCGGACGGGCCGTTGACTACGGAGTAGGAAGCGAAGCGCCGGCGCGAAGTTCATGTCACGCCGAGCTACGCTCGGGATGACGCACGAAGTTCATGTCACGCCGAGCGGGAGCGAGGTGCCTGGGGCTCGGGTGGCGGCACGATGCACGTGTTTCGAGCCACCCGCCCACCCAGGTCCCTCGCTACGCTCGGGATGACACGTGGCGTTCCACTAGTCCTTGCGCAAACGCGTACGCGTGGTGGTCGTCGTAGTAGTCGTCACATCTTCCTGCGCGGCCGAGGTCATCGGCACATCCACTGTCTCCACGCGTGTGGTGGTCGTTGTCGTGGTGGTCTCCGCCGTGCTGCTGCTCGTCATCGGCGAGTTGATGTGATTCACGTTCGTGTTCGTACCGACGCTCGCGGCGTTGCCGCTGCCGGGTGCGGCGCTCGACGAATAGACATTGCCGTCGCTGTCCGCGATCGCCGGTCCGGGCTGTACGCCTGTTGCGGCCGGATCTTCCGGACGCACTTCGACGACTGTGTTCGTGTTATCCGCTACGGCATCGTGATGGGCGCATGCGCCCGAGAGAAGAAGCGCCGCGAAACCCGCCGCGGCAACCGAGGTGCGCATCAATTTTTTGATCATGCGTTCGGACAAGGCAAGGCCGATGCCGGGTATTAGACAATGTCGGCCGTGAATCAAACCCGCGTCTGGGGCGTCTCCGACCTCATCCGTCAACTCAACCTCGATCTCTTCCGCTACAACGATGTCTCGGTCGAGGGCGAAGTGACGAACTTCATGCGCTCCTCCGCGGGGCATCTCTACTTCACGATCAAAGACGCGCGCGCGCAATTGCGCATCGTGTTGTTCGCGACGCACGCGCGCTTCCTGCGCTTCCGCATCGAGAACGGCTTTCAGCTCATCGTTCGCTGTCGTCTCACCATCTACGAACAGAAAGGCGAGCTGCAGCTCAACGCTGTCGCCGCCGAGCCCGCGGGTCTCGGCGCGTTGCAACTCGCGTTCGAGCAACTGAAGAAACGTCTCGCGGAAGAAGGACTCTTCGATCCCGCGCGCAAGAAGCCGATTCCGATGCTGCCGCAACGCATCGCAATCGTCACCAGCCCCACCGGCGCTGCGATCCGCGACATCCTTCACGTTCTCGGGCGTCGCTACGAGAACATGACGCTGCAGATTTATCCCGTGCGCGTGCAAGGCGCGACCGCGGCGCGTGAGATCGCGAACGCGATCAACCATCTCTCGCGCTGGAACATGCACGATGTCGTGCTGATCTGTCGTGGCGGAGGCTCACTCGAAGATTTGTGGGCATTCAACGAGGAAGTCGTTGCGCGCGCGGTTGCGGCGTGTGAAGTGCCGACGATCTCCGGCGTCGGACACGAGACCGATTTCACGATCTGCGATTTCGTCGCCGATCTGCGCGCGCCGACGCCATCCGCCGCCGCGGAGATCGTCGTGCGCGCGAAGAGCGAGATCTGCATGCACGTCGATGCGATGACGCGGCGCATTCGTCATGTGGTCGAGTCGCGCGTGCGCAACTATCGTCACGAGCTGCGCCATCTCTCCTCCAGCGATCGCCTCGGCAGCGTCGTACGACGCGTGACCTTGCAACGCGAGCGACTCGAGCGTCGCCGCGTGATGTTGTTTCGCATGCTCGACGCGCGTGCGAAATCCATGCGACGCCGGCTCATCGCATGCGACGAACCGCTCGCGAAATATCCCGCGCGCATCGAACGTGAACGCCACAAACTGCGTTCCGTGATGTCGCATCTGCAAGCGGTCTCGCCGCTGAGCGTGCTCTCGCGCGGCTACGCGATCGCGTTTTCACGCACGAAGCGCGGACGCAAACCAATCCTCGATTCGAATCAGGTTCACGTCGGCGAGCAGATCGAAGTGCAGTTGAAGAAGGGACGACTGAACGCGACCGTCGATGCGAAGACGCTGGGCGTTGAAAGTTTGTGGCCCGAAGTATTGGGCGAGTAGCGTGTCCGCTACTCTTCTGCGGCTTTTGTGATCAGCGCGATGATCTTTTCGTCGCCACCTTCATTCGCGGTGTCGATCACGAGTTGCTTGTACTCGCCGAATCCCGACTTCGCGTTGAGCAGCGCTTCGACCACTTCCGCGCTGCCGCCTTTCACGCCCATCCACAACATCGGCGTGCCGTTCGGATCGGTCGCGTTCACGTTCGCTTTGCCGTCGATGAGCGCCCGCACCATCTCCGCATTCCCGGCCATGCACGCGATCATCAGCGCGTTCATCCCGTACTGATTCGCGACGTCGGGCTTCGCACCTTTCGCGAGGAGCGCGTTGAGGATGTCGACGTTGCGAGAGTCGACTGCCTGCATCGCTAAGGTGGCGCCGGATTCGCCGAGCGGATTCACGTACTTGCCAGAATCGTTCGGATCCGCGCCGTGTTCGAGCAGCAGTTTCACAATCGCGAGATCCTTCTGCTCGATCGCGTTCCACAACGGCGGCCGCCCGAACTGATCGCGCGCATTCGTCTTCGCGCCGGCTTTCAACAACGTCTCGACGCCTTCAGCATCGTGCGCGCGAATGCGATCGAACAACGCATTCGCATCATCAGCCGCGTGAAGAGACAAAGCGAGCAGGAGACAAACCGCGAGCGCCGCTGTTTTGTGCATGTCTGAGGATAGCGCGAGTGGATGCGTTCGCGACGACCGCAACGACGGAGTAGCCGCACGTGCCACTCGGCGAAGCAACCAGCGGTGCGGGCCGTGCCCGCCCGCCGTGCTATAACGCGCGCCGATGGCCACGCGGCGCAATGACTTCGAGAAATCCTTTCAGCAGCTCGAGAAAATCGTGCAGCGGCTCGAAAGCGAAGAGCTGCCGCTTGACGAATCGCTGCAACTCTTCGAAGAAGGCATTCGCCTGTCGCGCTTTTGTCATCAGCGCCTCGAAGAAGTCGAAAAGAAAATCGAGCTGATTCTCGCGGACGCGAAAGGCCAGCCTGTCGCGGAGCCGTTCGAGGACGAAGACCTCGGCGAAGACGACGAGCACGGTGCCGAGGGCGAGTAAGTGAGCGAATTCAAAACGCAGCTCAACGCGTGGCGCGAGCTCGTCGACGCGACCATCGATCGTCACCTGCCACCCGCGAACACGCAGCCTCCGATCATTCATGAGGCCATGCGTTACGCCGTGTTTGGCGGCGGCAAACGACTGCGCCCGATTCTCGCGATCGCTGCCGCGGAAGCGTGTGGCGTTCCCAAACTACGCGAAAACGATTCGCTGCTCCTGCCCTTCTGCGCGCTCGAGCTCATTCACACCTACTCCCTCGTGCATGACGATTTGCCGGCGCTCGACAACGACGACCTGCGTCGCGGCCGCAAGACCACGCACGTGGTGTACGGCGAAGCGATGGGCGTGCTCGTCGGCGATGCTTTGCTCACCGAGGCCTTCGCGTGGCTCGCGCGGCCGATTGCGGGTGTCGATCCCGCGCGCCAGTTGCGTGCGATCACCGAAGTCGCGACCGCTGTTGACTCCACGGGCATGATCGGCGGTCAGGTTGCGGACATCGTGGCCGAGCGCGCGCAGGAGAAAAGCGAAGATCGCGACGCACTTCTGCGCGAATTGCAATTCATCCATCGCAACAAGACCGGCAAGCTCCTCACCGCCTCGGCGATGCTCGGCGGACTGCTGGCGAACGCGACCGATGTGCAACTTACTGCACTGCGCCGCTACGCCGATGCGCTCGGTCTGGCATTCCAGATCGTCGATGATTTACTCGACATCGAGGAATCCTCCGCCGTCCTCGGCAAGACCGCTGGGAAAGATGTTGCACAGGGAAAACTAACCTGGCCGGGCCTGCTGGGCGCCGATGCCGCACGTGCAGAGGTGGACCGCCTGCTGGCGGAAGCTCTGGAAAACGCTGCTATCATCGCCGATCCTGTGAATACCCTCGCACCAATCGCACGTTACATCTGCGAACGCCGCTCCTGAAGCGGGGTGTGGGGACCGGACAAAAAGATGCCACGAATTCTCGACTCGATCGAATCGCCGCGCGACCTTCGTAAGCTCGATCGCAAACAGCTTCCTCAGGTTGCGCAGGAAATCCGCGACCAGATCGTCGACGTGGTGTCGAAGATCGGCGGCCACTTCGGCGGAAACCTCGGCATCGTCGAGCTCACGCTCGCGCTGCACTACGCGTTCGACACGCCGCGCGATCAGATCGTGTTCGACACCGGCCATCAGAGCTATCCGCACAAGCTCATCACCGGCCGCCGCGACACGTTCCACACGATTCGCCAGCACAACGGCATCTCCGGATTCTGCAAGCGCGAAGAGTCGGAGTACGACGTCTTCAACGCGGGCCACGCATCGACGTCAATCTCGGCCGCGCTCGGCATTGCAGTCGCGCGCGACTTCCGTAAAGAGGATTACCGCGTGGTCGCGATCATCGGCGACGGCGCGCTCTCCGGCGGCATCGCACTCGAAGGTCTGAATCAGGCCGGCCATCTCAAGCGCAAGCTGATGATCGTGCTGAACGACAACAACATGTCGATCTCGACGAATGTCGGCGCGATGTCGGGCTATCTCAATCAGATCATCAAAGGCCAGCGCTACAACCAGGCGAAAGAACTGGCGAAGGGCGTGATGGACCGCGTGCCGCTGATCGGCGGGAAACTGCACGGTCTCGCGCACGACATGGAGCAGGTGCTCAAGAACATGGTCGTGCCGGGCACGCTGTTCGAGGAGCTCGGCTTCAAGTACCTCGGGCCGTACGACGGCCACGATCTCGATCTGCTGCTCAACCTCTTCGAAGAGCATCGCGACTACGACGGTCCGATTCTCATTCACGTCATCACGAAGAAGGGCAAAGGCTACAAACCCGCCGAAGCGAAGCCGATCTGGTCGCACGGCGTGAATCCGTTCGACATCGTCACCGGTGAGGTGAAGAAGGCCGACAAGCCTGCGCCGCCGACGTACACGGCGGTCTTCGCTGATGCGCTCGTCGAGATGGCGAAGACCGACCCGAAGATCGTTGGCGTGACCGCGGCGATGCCGGAAGGCACCGGGATGGACAAGTTCGCGAAGGCGTTCCCGGAGCGCATGTTCGATGTCGGCATCGCGGAAGAGCACGCGGTGACGTTCTGCGGCGGCATGGCCACGCAAGGCATGAAGCCGATCGCCGCGATTTACTCGACGTTCCTGCAGCGCGCGTTCGATCAGGTGTTCCACGACGTGGCGATCATGGATCTGCCGGTCGTGTTTGCGCTCGATCGCGGCGGCATCGCCGGCGCGGACGGGCCGACGCATCACGGCATCTACGACATGGCCTATCTGCGGATCTTCCCGAACATGATCTGCATGGCGCCGAAGGACGAGAACGAACTGCGCCACATGGTGAAGACCTCGTTCGAGACCGGTCATCCGACCTCGCTGCGCTACCCGCGCGGCAATGGTTACGGTGTGACGATGGACGCGGAGTTGAAGGCGCTTCCGATCGGCAAGGGCGAAGTGATGCGCGAAGGGACCGACGCGACGATCTTCGCCATCGGCAATGAAGTGTGGCCGTCGATGGAAGCCGCGGAGCTTCTTTTAAAGAACAACATTAACGTCACAGTAATCAACGCCCGATTCATCAAGCCTTTGGATGATGAATTGATTCAGAAATACTGCAAACCAAATTCGTGCGTGATTACCGTGGAAGAAGGATCGCTGGCCGGCGGCTTTGGCTCGGCGATCATCGAGCGCTGCGAAGAGCTCGGAATTCAGGACGTCCGTTTCCACCGCATCGGTATCCCCGACGAGTACGTGCATCACGGTGCGCAGGATGTTCTGCGCGCGGAGTACGACCTGCACGCGGAAGGGATCGCGAAGCGGGTGGCGGCGTTTGTGGGGCAGCGACAAGGTGCGACCGGCGTGGAAATGTCGGCGTTCTTCGAAAAGCTGGCGAATGACATTCCTGAAGAAGAGCTGATCCGCCGCCACGAGAAGGGCAAGGACTCGGACCACATCGACGAGTTCGTGACCGGCACGAAGAAGCGCGTCGCAGCGAAGTAGCCGCAGGGAGTGGTTTGCGGACACGTGGTTTTATGTGGCGCTGCTGGATCGGCGCGACGCGCACCACCGTTACGCGCTGAGTCTGAACGCGCGCATTCCGCACACACGCAGCATCGTGACGCACGACGGTGTCCTCACCGAACTGCTTGCGCACTTTTCGGACGACGGCCCGGTTTCTCGTGCAAATGCGGTTGCGGCGGTTCGTTATCACGTTCGCAACGCTCACGTCGTTAGCATCGACCGCGAGCTTTTCCTCCTCGGTCTCGATCGCTATGCCGCGCGTCCTGACAAAGAGTGGTCGCACGTCGATTGCCTCTCGATGGTGCTGATGGAGCAGCGCGGCATTCAGCACGTGCTCTCCAACGATCACCACTTCTCGCAGGCCGGGTTCACGCTGGTCAACCAATGAAGAAGCAGCGTCTCGACGTTGCGCTCGTCGAGCGAGGGCTTGTCGACTCGCGGGCGAAGGCGCAGTCGCTGATCATGGCCCGGCGTGTTCTCGTGAACGGGCAGTTCGTCGACAAGGCTGGCGCGAACGTCATCGCGGATGACGAA
>JBQCJC010000400.1:0-5833 GCA_051953135.1 Thermoanaerobaculia bacterium
GCGCGATGGAACAGCAGAGCGACGACTGGAGTCGTGTCGCGGCCGAGTGCGGCTACTACGATCAGGCGCATCTCATCCGCGACTTCGCGCAATTCGCCGGCATGACGCCCGCGGCGTGGGCGAAGCATCGCGCGACTCTGATCGCGAACGGCGTGCATCTCAAGCGCCATCACCTGCCGCTCACGACTTCCGATTTTTCCAATCACCGCGCGTGAAGGCGACGCATATTGCGTTGCATGAACTCGATGCTCGTGCGTGTGCGCTACATCGTCGACGACGTCGACGCCGCTGTCGACTTCTATACGAAACATCTCGACTTCACGGTCAGCGATCGTCCCGCGCCGCCGTTCGCGATTCTCGCGCGCGGCAATCTGCGACTGCTGCTCAGCGCGCCGGTCGGACGCGGCGGCGCGGCGCAGGCGATGCCGGACGGCCGCAAGGCGGAGCCGGGTGGCTGGAATCGCATTCAGCTCGAAGTCGACGATCTCGAATCGCTCGTCGCAACGCTGCGCGACAGCGGTGCGACGTTTCGCAATGACATCGTGACCGGCTTCGGAGGCAAACAGATTCTGCTCGACGATCCGTCCGGCAACGCCATCGAGCTGTTCGAGAGCGGGCGCAAGACGTGAAATGCCGCGTTGCATGACACGCAAATCGATCTGGGAAGGAACCGCATCGGATGTTCGCTTCGCGTCGCTCGCGGGAGACATCGAGACCGACGTCGCGATCGTCGGCGGCGGCATCACCGGCATCACTGCTGCGCAACTCCTGAGCGAAGCGGGCAGGCGCGTCGTCGTGCTCGAAGCGCATCGCATCGGACAAGGAACGACGGGACACTCCACCGGCAATCTTCATGTCGCGGTCGATGAAGAACTGCACACCATTCGCACGAAATGGAACGACGACGTGCTGCGTGTGGTCTGCCAGTCGCGGCAGAAGATGATCGATCACATCGAGGAGACCGTGAGCCGGTACGCGCTCGATTGCGCGTTCGGCCGCAAAGCGCATCGCATCTTTCCCACTGACGAATCGCAATCGACGACGATGCAGCAGGAGCATGATGCCGCGATCGCGGGAGGACTCGCGGCCACGATCACGAACGACATCGACATGCCGATGGCCATCGGCCAGACGCTGCGCATCGATCAGCAGGCGCAGTTCCAGCCCGCGTCTTACGTCAAGCAACTCGCGTACGCATTGAACTGCGATGTGTACGAAGACTCTCGCGCGATCGACATCGATGCGAAAGCGCACACGATCAAAACGCTTAACGGCACGGTGCACGCGGAGAAGATCATTCTCGCGACACACACTCCCGCCGGGTTTCATCTCGTGCAAACGGAGCTCGGGCCGTATCGCGAATACGGCATCGCCGTGCGACTCGAACAGGGCGCGCGCTATCCCGACGGCATCTTCTGGACGATCGAGACGCCGATGCATCACTCGTTTCGTTCATTCGCGGCGAACGGCGTGCAGTACCTGCTCGTGATCGGCGAGAAGCACAAGGTCGGACAGCACGACAACGATGAGGATTACTACGCGAAACTCGAGAGCTACGCGCGGCAGCATTTTCGCGTCGCATCAGTGGAGTACACGTGGTCGGGCCAGCACTACAAACCGGCGGATGCGTTGCCGTTCATCGGCCAGTCGGGCACGCACGACGATCTCTACATCGCGACAGGATTCAGCACGAGCGGATTGCTGTACGGCTGCGTCGCCGCGCGCATTCTCACGGACGCGATTCTCGGCCGTGAGAACGAGTGGGCATCCACGTATCGCGCGAATCGCTTCACGCCTGTGAAGTCGGCGAAGGATTTCGCGAAAGAGAACGCCGACGTCGCGCTGCAGTATCTCGATCTGCTGAAGCGCGGCGACTCGCGCATCGCGGAGATTCCCGCGGGTGAAGGTCGCATCGTCGAGGTCGATGGTCACAAGACCGCGGTGCATCATCGCGACGATGGCTCATGGTGTGCGCTCTCCCCGATCTGCACGCACCTCGGATGTGTCGTGCACTGGAACACGCATGAGAAAAGCTGGGACTGCCCGTGTCACGGCAGCCGCTTCGACACGAACGGCGATGTGATCGAAGGACCGGCCATCGCACCGTTGAAACGAAAAGAGCTTTGAGCCGCGCTACTACCGCGCGCCGGACAAATACCGTTTCGCCCGGTTCACCTCGTACGTCGCGAGACCGGCACCAGCAGTGAGCAGCACGAGTCCGGCTCCGAGTTTCACGGCCCCGCTCGCTGCTTTCGCCGCGAGTCCGAAGGCCCAGGCACCGATGACCACGCCAGCCACGGAGAGAATGCCCGCGCGAATGGCGATGCCTTTCGCGAGCATGCCGATAGAATCATTCTGTTGTGCGTTCATGCGGTAGACGAGAGCAACCGCGGTGCCGGTCACGAATCCGTGTCCGTGTATTTTCGCGCGACGCTCACGTGACTCAACTAGTGAACCGTGATGCCTACTCATCCGCCTAACGCCGCCGAGTTTCCCGCGCAACGCGCGGAGCAGCGCCTGCGTCTGCAGCGCGCGATGCTCGACGGCACACCCGATCTGATGTGGATGAAGGATCGGAACGGGCGATTCCTCGTCGTGAACGAAGCGCTCGCGAAGATGGCGAACACGACCGCCGACGCGATGATCGGCAAAACGGATCACGACTTTTTCCCCGAGCACGCGTCTACGTTTCTCGCTGACGATCAGGTGATCGTGGCCGGTGCGGAAAAGATCCGCCGCGTCCAACCGATTGCCGATGGAAGTGGCGAGGTGCGCTGGTACGAGACGATCAAGCGCGCCGTCTTCGAAGCCGACGGCACACTCCTCGGCGTCGCCGGCGTCGCGCGCGACGTCACGGCCGAACACCGCGGCGAAGAAGCGCTCGCGCATCACCATCAGCGGCTCAATGAATTGATCGCGAACGTGCCGGGCGTCGTGTGGGAAGAGTACTTCGACGGCTCGCGCCGTTACGTGAACGACTACGTCGAACAGATGCTCGGCTACGAGCATGACGAATACATGGCGCGCTTCTCCGGCGTGCAGGAGTTGATTCCGGAAGAAGACCGCGCTGCGTTTCTCGCTACATCGCAGGCGATGGTCGAGCAGAACCGCGGCTGGACGCATCGCTTTCGGCTCGTGCACAAAGACGGTCACATCATCTGGTGCGAGTCGCACTGCAGCATGATTCGCGGCGCGAATGGCGAAGCGATCGGCGTGCGCGGCGTGTCGATGGACGTGACGCCGCGCGTGCTCGCCGAAGATGCGTTGCGGCGCAGCGAAGAAAGTTTCCGGCAGCTCGCGGATGCGGCGCCGGTGATGATCTGGACGACGAACGCCGCGGGCGAGGCGCAGTTTCAAAACCGGCGCATCCTCGAGTTCGCGGGACGCGATCATCTGAACGGCAATGCGTGGCTGAGCATCGTGCATCCCGACGACGCCCAGCGCGCGTTCGGGATCGTGCAGAACGCGCACGTGACACACGAGTTCATTCCATTCGAATTTCGCCTGCGCCGCTACGACGGCGAATGGCGCGAGGTGCTGGTGAACGCCACCGCGCGCAGGGATGCAGACGGCACGTTCGCCGGCTACGTCGGCACGTGCGTCGATCTCACCGACGTACGGAAATTCGAGCGTCACGTCGAACAGAACGAACGCCTCTCCGGACTTGGACGACTCGCCGCGACGATCGCGCACGAGATCAACAATGTATTGATGTCCATCCAACCGTACGCGGAAGTGATCCGGCATCAGCCGAAGCCGGAGATGCTCGAGCACGTCTCGCAACGCATCGCCGCGGCGGTGCAACGCGGCGGACGGTTCACGCATCAGATTCTGCGTTACGCGAATGCCGCCGAGCCGCGCATGCGCGAGCTCGATGTGCGCGAGTGGCTCGACGCGAATGCCGACGAGTGGCAGACGTTGCTCGGCCCGCGCGTGGGATTGCGCATCGATGTGGACCGCGATCTCTGCATGCTCGCGGATCCCGATCAATTGCAGCAGGTCTTCACGAATCTCGCGACAAATGCGGCCGATGCGATGCGTGGCGACGGTACATTCCACGTGAGCGCGCGCAAGGAATCGCGCTGGGTGGGACTCGAAGCCGGCGATTGCGGCTTCATCCACTTCATCGTCGAAGACTCCGGACCCGGCATCTCGAAAGACATTCTCTCGCGCATCTTTGAGCCGCTCTTCACGACACGCCCCGGCGGCACCGGACTCGGACTGGCGATCGTGCACGACATCGTGCGCAAACACGGCGGCGCAATCTCGATCGACAGCGATCGCGCGGGCGCGTGTTTCCACGTCGTGCTGCCCGCGGTGCGTTGCTCGGAGCGCGTGACGCACGATCCGCTGGACGACTGGCCGGAGGAGATTCAGCGCGTCGTGATCGTGGAAGATGAAGTCACGGTCGCGGATGCTCTGCAATCACTGCTCGAGCTTTTTGGCGTCGAATCGCAAGTCGTGTATCGCGGCGCCGATGCCCTCGGCGCGATCGCAAGCTTCTCGCCCGATCTCGTGATTCTCGACATCGGATTACCCGACATTCCCGGCACGCAGGTGCTGGAGCAAATCCGCGAGACGAATACCAAATTGCCGGTGCTGCTCGCGACGGGACATAACGTCGATCCACAAACCGCTGCATTGCGAAACCGCGTCGCGCACATCCTGAAGCCATTCGATGCAACCGCGTTGATCAAGGCCGTAAGAACAGTGGCCTGACGCCAGCGCTGCGCCTGAAACATTTCCAGTAAGCGAGCCGTACGGTCATCAAACGCTGATGACTGATCTCACTGCAGCTTCCCGGCCTCGTCTCGCTACACGCACGTCCGAACCAGTGTCGCGCCTTGCGGCACGCTCCCAGACGGCACTAACGTGGTCCGCGCGAATGTGGTTCGCCGCAGCCGTGGCCGGACAGTGGATCTTTGCGGCCTACGTCGCCGGGTTCTATGGCAAATCTGCGATACAGGGCAGTCTCGCATCGTGGAACAAAGTCATGCCGCACGGCTACATGCCCGGCCATTCATTCGGCAACGGCGTCGTGGCGCTCCACTTGTTGTTCGCAATCGCCATCCTTTTCGGCGGACCGCTCCAACTCAGCGCCGCGGTTCGAAAGCACGCGCCAGCGTTCCACCGATGGAATGGGCGCGTGTACATGACGGCGGTCGCCGCGACAGCATTAGGCGGGCTTTATATGGTGTGGGTGCGAGGATCGGTCGGCGATTTCACGCAACACCTCGGCATCAGTGGCGATGCGATTCTGATTCTGATCACCGCAACGCTGGCTCTTCGATCGGCAATGAAGCGCGACTTCCGCACACACCGGCGTTGGGCGCTGCGCTTATTCATTGTGGCCAACGGCGTCTGGTTCTTTCGCGTCGGCTTAATGCTTTGGGTTGTCCTCAATGGCGGCCCCGCCGGCTTTGACACGAAATCATTCACGGGTCCGTTCCTCAGTATCTGGTCCTTCGCCGATTACCTCCTGCCATTAGCGATTCTGGAGCTTTACCTGCGCACAAAAGAACGTTCGGGGTCATGGGGACGCCTGGCCATGGCGGGAACGCTGGTCGTGCTAACGCTTGCGATGAGTGTCGGGATTGTTGTGGCCGCGATGGGAATGTGGATCCCGCGTATGCGGTAGGTGATTGGATTCGAGCATGCACAAGAACGCGTAGCGCCATCGGGAACTGCGAGGCACAGAACAGCGACCCCACGCATTAAGAGCGACCCGTCGCCGCTCTTACTCGAACACCCACAATCAACAGCCATAAACAAGTACCGATCTCTCCAAGCGTTGCAGGCAGCGGTACGTAGGGAGCGATGAGCGTACTTCCAT
>JBQCJC010000401.1:0-16111 GCA_051953135.1 Thermoanaerobaculia bacterium
CGGGACCCGCGACCAGGGGGGGGCGCCGCGCGGCCGGGCGGACGGGGGGGCGCGGGGGGCGCGGGGCCCGCCGGCGGCGGGCGCGCTGTTGGGGGGGGGGAGCGCCCGCCGCTCCACAAGAGACGCGTGCGGCCCGTCTCGTGCGCACCAACTCCGCGAACAAACTCTCGTCCACTTCGTCTTCGATCAAAAATCCCGCGGTCATCAACGCATCGTGCAACTCATCCGCGTCGCGAGGATCGGGACGCTCTTCGTCCTGCACGCGCACGATCGCCGCGAGATCGAGAATGCCGGGCTCGCGCGCATCGCCTGCGCGTCGCGTGTAGACCGCCTGCGTGCGTCGTTCTTCGAGCGGCGCGTCATCGAGAAACGCGTACGGCTTCGCGTTGAGAATCTCGTGCGCGAGCGGCGAAGGCTCCACCGTGTCGCGCGCGACGAGCTCCAGCTCATTCGCATGAATCTTCGTCAGCACGCGCGCGAGTCCGTCGAAATCCATCGCCTCTTCAAGGCAATCGCGCACGACCTGATTGACGAGCGGATGATCGGGGATCTGCCGATCGCCGGGGATGTTCTCGAAGCACGCGGCCGCATCGGGAAACACCGCGGCCATCAGATCGTCGGCCATCATGCGTTGAATCTGCGGCGCGACTTTCTTGCCGTGACGATTGCGCGGGATGGCGAGCGAGATGGTCGTGTTCCAGCGCCAGCGCGTTTGAAACACGGGCGCGTCGAGGAACGCCTGCACGAGCACGTCCTTCGCGGTGTTCGGATGCAAATAGCGAAAGACGTCCGCGAGCGGAAACGAATGCTGCGGCCCGAGGGAAAGCAGGATTGCGTCTTCGGTCGCGGCGGCTTGCAGCTCGAAATTGAACTGCCGGCAGAAACGCTTGCGCAGCGCGAGGCCCCATGCTTTGTTGATGCGACTGCCGAACGGCGAATGCAACACGAGCTGCATGCCACCGGATTCGTCGAAGAAGCGCTCGAGCACGAGTGTCTCCTGCGTCGGCAGCACGCCTAACGCTTTGCGTGCGTCTTCGAGATACGCGACGATTTCATCCGCCGCGTCGCGCGGAACGCCGCATTCATCGACGATCCATTCGGCATCGATAAAATCGCGTCGAAACTCGCTCACGGCTTTCGACAATTCATCGCTGCGCGCGGGCGCTTCGCCGAGCCAGAACGGAATGTTCGGCGGCTCGCCATGCGCATCGACGACGCGCACCGCGCCATTCGTGACCTGCGTGACGCGCCACGAGGTGTTGCCGAGTTGGAAGACGTCCCCGATGTTGCTCTCGATCGCGAAGTCTTCATTCAACGTGCCGATGAATGTCTCTTCGGGCTCGAGCACGACGCGATAGTCGGCGACTTCAGGAATCGCACCGCCGTTGGTGATCGCGGTGGAGCGCGAGCCGCGACGTCCGCGCAATCGTGCATTGACTTCATCGCGATGGACGAGCGCTCCTCGGCGTCCCCGCTTCGTCGCGAATCCCTCGGACGTCATCCGCACGACTTCATCGAAGTCTTTGCGCGCGAGCATGCGATACGGCTGCGCGGCGCGCACGAGCTCGAACAATTCGTCTTCGCTGAAATCTCCGCACGCGGCTTCGGCGATCACTTGTTGTGCGAGCACATCGAGTGGCGCGTCGTGCTGCACGATGCGATCGAGCTCGCCGCGTTTCACCGCGCGCAACATCGCGGTGCATTCGACGAGATCGTCGAGCGACGCCGGGAACAAACGTCCTTTCGGCAAGCCGCTCACGGTGTGACCGGACCGTCCGACGCGTTGCAGCAGCGTAGCGATGCGATGCGGCGATCCGATCTGACAAACGAGATCGACGTGACCGATGTCGATGCCGAGCTCCAGGGACGCCGTGGCGACGAGCGCTTTCAGTTGCCCGGTCTTGAGTCGCGTTTCGGCATCGAGCCGATTTTCTTTCGACAAACTGCCGTGATGCGCGGTCACCGCGTCTTCGCCGATTCGCTCGGAGAGATGCCGCGCGATGCGCTCGGCCATGCGCCGCGTATTGACGAAAACCAGCGTGGTTTTGTGC
This sequence comes from Thermoanaerobaculia bacterium, assembly GCA_051953135.1. Lineage (GTDB taxonomy): Bacteria > Acidobacteriota > Thermoanaerobaculia > Gp7-AA8 > Gp7-AA8 > QHVT01. The sequence continues at coordinate 2,052 of JBQCJC010000401.1, forward strand.
TCGGCGATGAGTTGTGTGAGGCGATCGTAGTATTCGCCCCAGACTTCCGCGGACATCACCGCGTCAAGCGGAGACTTCGGCAGTTCGAGCGTGAGATCCATCTCGCGGCGATGGCCATGATTGACGATCACGGCTCTCTGCTCGCTTGTTCCGCACAGATACTCCGCGACTTCTTCGATTGGCTTCTGCGTCGCGCTGAGCCCGATGCGCAGCAGCGGTTTCTCCGCCACTTTCTGCAATCGTTCGAGCGTCAGCGCGAGATGCGCGCCGCGTCGCGTGCCGATCACCGCGTGAATTTCGTCGACGATGACGGTTTGCACCGTACGCAACATTTCGCGACTGCGTTCGGCAGTCAGCAGCAGGTACAGCGACTCGGGCGTGGTGACGAGGATGTGCGGCGGTTTCTTCAGCATCGCCGCGCGTTCCTGCGTCGTGGTGTCGCCGGTGCGAACGCCGGTCGTAATCTCCGGCGCGTGGAGTCCCATCGACTCCGCGATGCGCATCATGCCGAGGCGCGGCTCGGCGAGATTCTTGTGAATGTCGGTGCTCAGCGCTTTCAGCGGCGAGACGTAGACGACGCGAATTTCATCGCGCAGCGGCGTCTGCAGTCCTTCGACGAAGAGCTCGTCGAGCGCGGTGAGAAACGCCGCGAGCGTTTTGCCGGAGCCGGTGGGCGCGGCGATGAGGGTGTTGCGCTTTTCGCGAATCGCCGCCCAGCCTTGTCGCTGGGGCGGTGTCGGTTCGCCGAGGGTCTCGGTGAACCAGCGGCGGGTCACTGCGTGAAACGAGTCGAGGGGCATCGGGGCTCCGAAAGAAAAACGAATTTTAAGCGAACGGCGCAAATCGCCTACGTGTTGTAGGGCGCATGAGTGACGAACTGGCAGTCGAGCAGATCCTTGGCGTCCTCGTCGAAGGCATCGACGGACCGCAGCACACGTACAGCTACTTTCTCGATCACGGGCCGGATGCGGGTCTGCGCAACACGCTCGCGACTGTCTCGGCGACCGAGGCATCGACGCCGGTCGGCGGCAACACCATCGCTGCGCATGCGCATCACCTCGTCTTCAGCGCGCGCGTGTTCGGCATGTTCATCGCCGGCGAGCGCCGCAAGCACGACTGGAGCGAGAGCTGGCGCATCACCGCGGTGGATGATGAAGAGTGGCTCGCGCTGCGTAACGAAGTGGTGTCGAGTTACGAGTCACTGCGAGACACCGTGCGCGCGCATGCAACGGACGATGCGTTGGCGATGGGCGGCGCGGTCGGTGTGGCCGCGCATCTCGCGTATCACGTCGGCGCGATTCGACAGAAGATTTCTACGCTTCGTTTAGCGGAGTAAGACTTTCGCGATCGTTGCGTCGAGCGATTCGAGGCGCTGCTGCAGCGAGTGCAGTTGCCGCAGCGCGGTATCGAGTTTTTGCTCGATGCGCACGAGCGGATCTTCGGAAGGCGCCGCTTCGACGGGAGTTTCTTCGACAGAGACTTCCTGGCCGGGTTTCAGAACCACGGTGCCGAATTCATCGCTGTTGACGTCTCGCAGCGGCTCGACCGGCTCAAAGTCCTGATTACGAAGCTGGAAGATCGTGCGATCGCCAAACTCGAACGGCTCGTTCTCGGTCTTCTTGCGCTCGACCGGTTCGGCAGTGTTGCGATGGTTCGGCAGGAACTTCGTCTCGTCGGAGTCCATTGCGAGATCGGAACGCGGAGTTTGGGGAAAACATGCCGCAAGCGGAGCGCCGGCTTTCAAGCCGGCCGGGCCGCCTGTCGTCCTGTGAATGCTCGAAATCTCCTGCCGAATTAATTGCCGGACGATGCCGGACATTTGCCGGACATTTGCGGGACACAACATCCGCAGATAGAACCATTTGCGAGTGACGCGCGTGCGGCTGTTTCGGCGGTCGCACGCCGCGAGTGTTTCGCACAAAGCGGCAATCGCGTCACGCAAGAGGGGTCGCGTCGAAACTTGATCTAAGTCGCAAAGAACGTAAGCACTTAGGGCGAATTTTGGCGTCCGACTCGGATCGCGAAAAACGCCCAAACGGGCGCGCTCATGCGGGCATGGCGCGCCCGCTAGCGTAAACGATTCACTTAGAACTACTTGCGCGGCGCGATCGCGGTTTTCGAAGCGCAAAACGACGCGTGCGTTTTCGTCTCGCGCGGCGAACGCCCGCTTGCTTGCATATTCGAGTCGAGGGACCGTTCGCGCCGTCAATGACGGCCTACGCCTTTGCCTCCGATGAGGTTTGTTCGTTTCCTGCGATCGCATTGACGAGCGGTCCGTTCCTTCCGCTCGTTGAAGTCGCGGCGCGAATCGGCACCGACGCAACAACCGTGCGGCGCATGATCTCGCGCGGCGAGGTGTCGGCGCGCCCTCGTTCGGATGGACGCGGGAGCGAAGTCGATCTCTCTACGCTTCCGGCGAAGTACCGCGCGAAAGTCGCGGCGTCGCTTCCGGTGCCGTTGCAGCAGGGCGCGAATGTTCCGCCAGTTCCGACCATTTGTCCGACCGCGCGAGAGAAGAATCGACTTCGCGCACAACTCCGCTCCGAAGCCGTCACGTCACTCGCGAACGCTCGCGAAGAGCGACGGCCGGGCGAAACCCTCGGCATCGCCGAGCGGCGATGGCTGCACAACTTCCGCCGCACGCATCCGGGCATGAACGTCTCGATTCGTTCGGTGCGTAGCTGGACGGCGAAACTGATCGAGGCAGGCGGCAACATCGACGCGCTCGTGGACCGCAACGACGGAGTCAAGCAAAGCGGCTCGCGCATCCCGCAACGCGCGGCACAGATGTTTGCGGACGAAATCCTCCGCGCGCATCGTCCGAATCTGCAACTGATCTACGACAACGTCGTCGCGGTTGCGAGTGTGAAGGGATGGGGCTCGATGCCGAGTTACCACGCCTTCAGACGCTACGCTCAACGTATCCCGAAGCTCGTCCGGAAGCTCCTGCGTGAGAGTGCCGATGCGCCGCGCTCCGTGCTGCCGTACGTCGTCCGCGATCCGAATACGCTAGCCGCCTATCACACGATCCAAGCCGACCACCGACAGATCGATGTGCCGGTGCGATGTGACAAGGGCTGCGAGGTGTGTTCGACGACGCATCGCCGCAAAGGGAAAAAGCCGCGCGGACATTTCCCTATCTGGACCGTCTACTACGACATCCGCTCTCGCCGTGTTCTCGGCAGCGAACTGTCGATCGACACGCCAACCAGCCGGACGGTACTCGCCGTCTTCTATCGCGTCGTAGACGAATACGGCGTGCCGTGCCGCCTGTACATCGATAACGGCGCCGACTTCCGAAAAGCATACGGCAAGCGCCTGCGACGCAAAGGCATGCAGCAATGGGACGGTCCGAGCGAAGAGGCACTGCGCGCGCAGTTCGTGCAACTCGGCGTCGAGGTCACTTACGCCATTCCATACAACGCGCAAGCGAAGCCTATCGAACGGATGCTCCGCACATTCCGGCATCAATTCGACGAGGATTTCGAAGCGTATCGCGGACAACACGGCGAAAAGAGTGAACTCGCGCAGGAACTGCTGTTCCGTCCCGACGAGCTTCCGGCAATCAGTGATATGCGTTACCTGCTGGAACTTCAGATCGAGAAATACAACGCCACGGCCCACAGCGGCCGAGCGATGGATGACCGCTCGCCGGATGAAGTCTTTTACGATCCCGAGATCCGCCTCCCGCGCCGCGTTCCTAACGCCGCGTTTGCGTATCTCGCTTTCGAACCGCTGAAAGGCGGACGCATCGTCGGGCGCACTGGAGTCCGCGAACAGGGCCGTTGGTACCGCCTCTCGTCCCTGCGCCAACACCTGAACTACTACGGCGAAAGAGTCAGCGTGCGCATCAACCCAAACGACGAGCGAAGGGCCATGCTGTTCGACTGGCGAACAGGTCAGGTGATTTGCGAAGCGGTTGCTTCGACTGAGGATGCGACATACGACACGCGCGACGAGATTACGCGCCGAATCATCGAACGCGTCTACGGCGACGGCAAAGAACTAATGCGCATGGCGAACGAGTACGTCGCCGGGTCACGCGAACGTCTGATCGAATATCGCGCCGCGAAACTGGAGTACCTGACCCAACGTTCGCGCGAGATCACGGCGAACCGTTTGCGGCTCGCCGCGCAGGTCGAAGGAATGGCGCCCGTCCTCGTCGGCCAATTCACGACCGAGCCGGAGTACGACCTTCTGACGCTGCAAGCCGTGCTCGACGAGGACGACGCTCGCGCGAAAGCCGAGGCAGCGGCCGAAGTCGCGCGCCTGTGCGTCGTCGCGCCACGCCGCGCCGATATCCCGGCTCCGGCGCCACGCACGAAACCGCGCGTGCTGAGGACACGGGAAATCGCGGAACGCCTCGGATGCACGCAGGTTAGTTACAACGAGTACAAGCGCGGAGCGACGCCGTGGCCCAGCGAAGAAATGCGACTAGAGGCCGAACGTCTGGAACTTCTGCGCGACGCGTCATCGGCCGAGATCGAAGCCGCATTAGCCGAACCGCCGCGTTATCAGCGTCCGCCCGTTGCTCATCACACAGGCGACGCGACGCTCAAAGCGATCGCGGCGGAACTCGGGGTCGCCGTAGGCTCGCTCCGGCGTTATCGAAACGGACGGCGCAAATGGCCCGCAGGACTCAAAGAACGACACGATCAGCTTTGCGCGGAGCGGCGCGAACGTGAGGCGTCAAGCACCGAAGGTGCGCCTTTTCGTTTGGTTTCTGCGCACCAGCGCGTGCAACAAACATCGGCGCCCCGGCACCGGGGGCGCGATATCGGATTAATTGCCGAAGTACAACGGTAGCGACGTGCCTCAGTTCCGAGGCTCTTCCAGCGCCACCAGATAGACGGAGTCGGCAACCGCGCGAGATCGCGTGCGTAGTTCGTGCAGTTCGTGCCAGATCGCTCGCATTTCTGCCGTGGAAGGTAGTTCAGCTAGCGCGTCAATCATTCGACCGTATTCGGTATCGATGATCGCTGAGGCTTCGAGAAATAGCGCTGTCGCCGTTGCCATCGTCTTGTGATTCTAGGCGTCCGTCTGATCGGTCGCGGAATCCTCGTTGATCCGCTCAACGAGTCATGCCGCTCGCCGAGCAAATCGCTGCGCGACATCGTTCGACTCGGCTTCGTCGAATTCGTCGTCGTCCGCCAATCTGGAGCGTTTGAGAAGCCGATAGACCCGCTCCACCTCGTCAACTTCGAATTCGATTTTCCGCATACCGAGGACGACAAACACAATCGGAATGCGAGTGCCTCCGGGCAACGGAATGCCACCTTCGCGCAACCACTCTCGGAGAGTCTTCGGCGTTGATGACAAAATCTTCGCGGTCTTAGCCTCTGAATAGCGCGGCTTTGTATGTTCTTGCTTCGCGACTTCGTTCGACAAGGGCATAGCATCGGAATACAGCTCCGCCCGCCAAGGGAAGCAAGAGCTTGGTATAGCAGTCGCGGTCCGGTCGTTGGACCGCAAACACTGGACGATCGTTGCACGCAGCGCTGGAAACGCGCGCGCCTTAACTCACTAAGTGCGGAAACACGTCAGGCGTTGCCTACAATCCTGTGCAGTTAAAACTGTAACAGCGCAGAGCACGGCGACCTCCTAACAGGACGGATTGTGCGCGATAGCGAACGCAAAGAGATTGCCGCATCGGTGATGCAGCATTCCTCACCTCTCAGCACAAGGCGCGTTCGAAACATTCGAGCGGTTTCGCGCCTATATCGAACATTCGCGACGTTTCAACACTTAACCGGACGATAGCGAGAGCTTCGCCGCCTTAATGCGGTTTCGCGCGGTTTCGAGCATGGTCATTATCGAGTCGCGGCCCTATCTTTCGCTTCGTCGTCACGGTCGCTGACACGCGATCTGTGAAACGCGCGACGAGCAACACGGTGCGCACTACACGAGGGCGCACCCCAGCACACCTGCTCTCGCGAATACAGCACTACAGGCTAGGAGCCCCTTCGGGATGATTGCGACTGCGCATGCTTTGGAGAATTTCCGTCCGTACTTCATCGGGGACGTTGTCACGCAATGGCTGCGGCATGAGGGCGACGACCGCCTCATGCGCTTGCGCGAAAACTTCTCTTTCGTTGAGACACCGCACGACGTATGGACCGCTCCATCCGGTTTCGTGTTCGACGGGGCGACGATCCCTCGGGCACTGTGGACAGTATTCGGCGATCCATTTATTGGTGACTACCGGCGCGCCGCAGTGATTCACGATCTTCTCTGCACGCCGTACTGCGCGCAATGCGGACTCCTCATGATCGACCGTGGACAAAGGAGTGTTCCGCGTTATGTGTGCGGCAGGCACCCTCTTGTTCGACCGCGTTACCGCGTCTCCTCCGAGGCCGCAGCGCAAACCATGTACATCGCGATGCTGACGGATGGAGTCACCGAGCGCCGGGCGCGAGTCATTCATCGAGCGGTGATGCAGTGGGGACCGCAGTTCGAAGCTGACGCGTAACACGCGAACTAGTAATCGAGATTCGCGTCGGAGCGCTGCAAGTGTGCACCCCTCACAGCCGCTCGTCGCAGGACGCCTCAATAGACGCGGGCTTCCATCGAGAGGGCGCCTTGCAGCGTCTCCGGCGCGAATGATTGAAACGGGCAGTACCCCGAATTGAGGCGAGAGCTACAGGAAGACATCGGCACCGGGTTCGCCACACACGGCCTACCTTTCGTGCGAATTCGGCTAACGGAACCTCTGTCAACGCACCGCGCATTACCAGCACACCTCTTGTGGCGCGTGGCCACTCAACGCGATGACACCGTTATCACTCCACAACGGCGGTCCAACCTTTCGCCGCCGATGTCTTCTTGCAGCTCTTGCCCGCCGCACTGATCGACAGTCGACGGTTGTTTAGCTCGGACTTCACAGTGCGCGGGCGAGCTGCTTCCTAGAGCGACGCCGCGCTCGTTCCCTATCAAGGGCGAGTGGCGGACGTTGAGGACACAACAACAACACTAACCAATAGAGAGGCGCGCGCGGTGTCGTTCAACTGGAATCCCAACGTAACAGAAATCCTCATTACCGCTGTGCTGTCGCTCGTCGGCTGGGCTGTACGACGGGCATTGACGCGAATCGATGAGCAATCAAAGCGAATCAGCGATATCGAGCTGGCCCTGGCACGCGACTATGTCAAGCACGATCACCTCGGCGATCTGCGTCGTGAGCAACGACGTATCGGGCGAATGCTCAGCTACATTCAACTGCAACTGGTTGCGTTAGCGGCACGCCTTAACGTTCGTGTGGAGCCATTCAATACTGAGAATGAGGATGACGCCAATGGCGTCATCTAAATTCGAATCCATGTCGGCTATCGCGTCGAATGGATTTCACTCCAAGGAAGGGATAAGCATGAACTCATCGCCGCTTGCGGTGTGCGAAATGACGCATGACGTGCTGACTGACGACTCGCTGTTGCGCCTGCCGTCGTTAGCGGCGCAGTCATTCGATGCTGTAATCACCGATCCGCCTTACGAAATGGGCCTTCACGGTATTGCGTGGGATACGACCGGGATTTCGTACAACGTCACGTTTTGGCGCACGGTATGGCGAGTGCTCAAGCCGGGCGCACATCTCCTCGCATTCGGAGCACCACGCACCTATCACCGCATGGCGTGTGCAATCGAAGATGCAGGTTTCGAGATTCGTGATTCGCTGCATTGGATCTTCGGCAATGGATTCCCCAAAGGAAGCGACATAGCGAAGACGATCGATCGCCGGCGCAACGATCGCGACGCGACGCTCAAAGTGACCGCGTTCCTGCGCGAAGGCCGGGACCGAAGCCGCAAGACAAATGGCGAGATCGACGCGTTCTTTGGATATTCGGGCATGGCGAGCCACTGGTGCGCGCGTAGTCACCCGGCAGTTCCAACAATGGAGCAATGGGTTCGGCTGAAAGTGTTCCTCGGTCTCTCAGACGAAATGGACGCTGAGGTCGCGCGCCTCAACGCACGCAAAGGAACACCGGGTGAGAACTGGCAGTCGCGCGAGGTGACAGGACTGCATTCCGCGCCTGCGCCGGGTGAGCAGTGGCGAACACGTCTCGGCGCGAAATCACAGCACGTAATGACGCGCGAACGCCGGGATCAACCTGCGTCCGATTCTGCACGCGAGTGGCGCGGATGGACGACGACACTTAAGCCTGCACACGAGCCGATCGTGCTTGCGCGTAAGCCGGTCAACGGTTCGGTCGCCGACAACGTGTTGCAGTTTCGAACGGGCGCGCTAAACACGCAGGCAACGCGCATTGCCGGTGCAGCGGATGTCAACGGATTCACGACTGGGCGCTGTCCGACGAACGTCCTTCTCAGCGACGACGCGGCGCGCGAACTGGACGAATCGAACGGCAATCGCGCGAGCAGGTTTCGTTCGACCGGCGTGCGGCGAGCGAATCGCGGCGGACTGCGCGGCGCAACGAGCGATTTGCCGAGCGGAATCTGTTACGCAGATTCGGGCGGACCGTCGCGATTCTTCTACGTCGCGCGTGCGTCTCCGAGTGAACGACGCGCGGGACTCGCGCCGTGCGATCCCAAACACCCGACAGTAAAGCCGATTGCGCTCATGCGGCATCTCGTGCGCCTCGTGACACCGCCGGGTGGCGTTGTCCTCGATCCGTTCACCGGAACCGGCACCACGGGCGTTGCGGTGGCCCTTGAGGGCGCGAGCTTCGTCGGGATCGAGCGAGATCCTGCAATCGCCGACGTAGCGCGTAAGCGCATCAATCACTGGAAGGGAGAACCGCAACGAGATGAGCAACGCGCCGCTTGAAGCAGCTCCGCACACATCAACACAATGCACGAACTGCGGGTTGCGGCACAGAGCGGATTTGCGCGGCTTCACTGCGTGGCGAAAGCGTCGGCGTACGCGGTTCGCGAGCCGCGTCGATCGCCGACACCACGCAAAGCCGCCTGTAGTGCGCGGACGCCGCGATCGTCCCGCCATTCCTGAAATCGAAGGGCTGTCGGAATGGCTGGAGTCTCAGTTCCGCGAAGTTCCGCGCCCCTCGTTTCGTGAAATCGAGGCGCGCCTCAAGAAAACGTCCTTTTGGTTCAAGATCAGAGCAGCCGGGTTCCGTACAGGCAAGTCCTCGATTCATACGCATTGGGTGCGATGGAACGCCGAAATTGCGCGTAAGCGTGTCGTGGCGGAAGCGGCAAGCCGATACAACGACACCGGCAGCTCGGATGTACTCGACATCGAAGCCGCCATCTCGGGTCTTGCTAACGTCGCGATCTTCGAAGAGTTGCAGGAGGAACTGACCCAAGGCGCCGGGATCACAGCAAAGGCCACGGGCCTTATCGACCTTCACCGCAAGCTGCAAGTGTCATCCGCTCGCCGCGAAGCGGAACGGCGCCAAGCGGGACTGAACCGCCGCAAAGCATACGAAGAAGCGCGCGCCGAAATCGTCTCAATCCTCGAAGGCAGTCCGGATCTGTTGCGCCTCGTTCTAGCAGCCATTGACAAAGCACAGGCTAAAGCAGAGGACGACGGGCCACACGAACAGCAGAAGAGCGGCGCAATGCAGCTAGCAGCCTAAGGCATCCCCGACGCGCGACTCATGGCCACCCGAGAGTTGAGCGAGGGACATCGAACGCAGAAATCCTACTGGCACGACATCAACAACTCCTGTGCGCACGACAGCCATTACAAAGGCACAGCGCAAAAACTCTTACGCCCTTCGCCAGTTCGGGACACTCCTGTCTCCTACGACGCTCGATGTCCCTCCCTCAGCTCTCGACGAGCCGAGCTTCGCAAACATCCACCATTAAACCGACAACGGAGACAAATCAAATGCGCTTTCCTCTGCACCCGTTCTATGGCTTCGATTCGACGTTCACGCGTTACGACAAGTTCGGCTCGATCGCACGCAACGCGCCGCAACTCACCGAACGCACCATCACGATTACCGAGAGACGAACGGTCGAAGTCATGGAGGGAATGAAGCCTCAGAGCGAGTTGGAAAAGCTGTTCAGCAAACCGGCGAACGGAGGCACGACGCGAAAATGGTTCACCGAGAACATCGCCGTAATGGAGGAAACGTTCAAATAGGTGTCCTTCCTCGGCAAGCTCGCGAGCGATCTGCGCGACGCTCGCGAGCGCACCTATCAAACCGCCGAGCGCAATCAACGGCGCGGCCTCACGCTCCGTCAGTTCATTGAGCTTGAAGTACGCACCGATCGCGGCTCGTGGTCAATCGAGGGCCACGAGCCGCTAGGCGAAGTGATCGCCACAATCGACGCCATTGTGCGCGACGGCGTCAAAGACGCGCGCGTTACCACAATCAAAGGCGAGCAGATCGGCTTCACGACTCTCGCTCTCGCGGTGCCAGTATGGGCGGCCGTAGAACACGGCTACAACGGCGGCTACTTCCTTCCCGATGACGCGTTTGCAAAGGAATGGGGGCTCGCCAAGCTGGCGCCAATCATTAACGAGTCCACATACCTCGCCGCACTTGCAAGTGACGGCGATGTCGAGCGCGGCACACTCAAGCAGTTTCGCGATAAGTCCGTTTATCTCCTCGGCCTCGCAAAGCTCAAAGGCGCGACATCGCGTCCGATGGATTTGCAGGTTTCGGACGAGGTAGACCTCACATCCGAAGCGGTGCGTAAGTGGAAGACGGGACGCATGCGTCATTCGATGCTGCGATTCGAATTAGATTTCTCCGCGCCGTACGCTGCGAACTCCGGCATCGATAAGCGCTATCAGGACGGGTCACAGCGGCGATGGATGATCGACTGCAACGCATGCGATCGCATAGGAATCTGTCTTGAAGAATCGTTTCCGGAATGCATGCGCCTCGTCGGTGATGTGTGGGAACGCGTGTGCCCCGAATGCCAGGTGCGGCTTGATGTAGATGCCGGCCGATTTGTTCCGCTGTATCCGGAGCGCGAAAGCGGATCCGCGCCGCACTATTCATTTCGGATTTCCGCCCTCGCGATCGGTGCTATCGACGGCAACGCCATTATGAAGGCGTACCACGATGCGCTAGCTAGCGGCGATCCCGAAGACATGGCGATATTCAATCGTTCCGTGCGAGCGATGGCAGACGCAGGAGCGATGCAGCCGATCACGGATATCGCGCTGCAAGCGATGGAGCGGCCTTATGCGCTCAAGATTGCGCGAGCTGACAATCCGATCTTCATCGGCATCGACCTCGGAAAATCATGCTGGTTATGGGCTGAAGAGTGGGTAGTTGCAGAACAACGCTCGCGCCTCGTCTACGCGGAGCGGATGCACAGCAGCCGATGGGAGGCAAGAACACGCGAACTAATCGCCTTACTCGCGCCGCGTTTTGTCGTCTGCGACATGATGCCTTTATTCGACGCTTCGCAGCGTCTTGCGTCCGAGCATCGGCAGACAGTCGCGCTCCTGCAATTCGACAACGGTAAAGACCTCTCGTTCTCTGAACAATTGATCGCAGATGACTCGATCGGCAGCGCGCACCGATCGGAGGAACTGACGCCGAAATTCTGGCTCGCAAAAATCGATCGTAATCGCCTGCTCAGCCGTTGGATTGCTGAAGCAACACATCCCGATAGGGGACTGGTTCTTCCGGCAGACCGCACGCCGATTATGAACGACGTGCGCGAGCACCTTAAGAAGCTACAGAAAGTCGCCGACAAGGACGCCCGGGGCAATGACGTACACCGCTTCATCGATAACGTAGACAACCATCTCGGCATGGCGGCTGCGTCCGCACTCGTCGCACGTCTCATAGCGCCCTCTGTCGCTCCGTTTGCAGTTACACCGCTTCCGTTCCGCTCGCGCCGCGAATCTCTATTCGTATTGACGGGCGAAGATGAATACGAAACGCCCGTAATGCTCAGTCGTCGAGAACGACTAACAAAAGCCGCGTAACCGCGAGTCCCGCCCGCCTTCGATTCTCACGTCAGCCCTAAATGCAAAACAATCCGATCCTTTACGGACCGTACAGCGAAATATTGACGCTTCCGTCAAAGCTCGACACCGATACACAAGCTGATATCGGACGGGTTGCGCACGGCGACCGCTGGGCTTCGCGCGAGATCCGCGACATCACACCCGAGGCTCTTGCAAGAGTGCTTCGCAATAGTGCGGACCTTGCGGAGATGTTCGCGCTTGGCGATCGGATTTACTTAGACGCGCACTTTCTGTCCGTTGCCACCGATCGCGTTTCCACTGTGGCGGGCGCCGAATGGGATGTCTTGCCGTATACGGACGCGCCGCGAGCTTCAGCAAAGGACGACGACCGCAAGGTCGCGACAAGTGTCGCCGAAAAGCTGTACGGCATCCCCTCGCTCGAAACCTACTTCGAGCACCTTGCGTGGGGCGATGGTCTCTATCCGCTCAGCGCAGCCGAGACGCGCTTCAATCCCTCGACGTTCTTGCCGGAAGGTTTCAATACACCGGACGGCGTCCGCTTCCGGTATGTGGGTTCCGAGTTGCGACTCCTGACCGAAGCAGAACCGCTTAAGGGGGAGTCGTTAAAGCCCGGTCTTTGGACAGTTCATTCGATCAGTCCGACAAATTCGCGCAAGACCCGGCTCTTTAAGGCGCTCGCGTTCTATTACATGGTCTCGCGCTTCGCGACAATCGATTGGCTCGCGTTCGCTGAGAAGTACGGCAAGCCAATCCCGGTTGCGTACTTCACCGACCCGAACGACAAACCGTCGCTCATCGAAGCCGTGATGCGCATCGGAGTCGATTTCGCCGGCGTACTGCCCCCGAGTGCGAAGCGCGATTTAGAACAGGCGCTCAATGCCAGCAAAGACATCTACGAAGGTCTCGCGCGATTCGCTCACGAGCAGGCCACCAAAGCCGTATGCGGTCACACGCTTATTGTCGATGCTCAATCCGGTACTGGAACGCTCGCGGGCGAGGGCGCGCAGAGAACAAACCTTAAGGTCGCGCGCGCAGTATCTAAGCGCGTAGCCGCCAGTATCCGGCAGGGCCTGATTCGCACCATCGTGGCGCTTCATCACGGGCCGCGCTATCTCTCCCGCCTTCCCGTTCTGCAATTCAAGGTCGATCCGCCTGAGGACGCAAAGCAGCGCGCTTCGACATATGTCGAATGGAATCGTGTCATCGAAGCAGCCGGGATGATGATCTATCCCGAGCACGTCAAAGAGGTTTCGGGAATCCCGAGCTTCGTGCCGCGCGCCGTCGCGCCGGGCGCCGTTCCCCGAAACGACAAGACGAGCGCCAACGATTCAGACGACTCAACAGAGCGCACGAACGCAGCGCCGGCCATTGCTCCCATTCCTGCGAGCAATGTCGCTCAGGTGCGCGAAACACTGAAGGACGTTTCGGCGCGCAGCATTGCGCCGAAGGCGGCGGTGCGCCTCATCCGAGACGCCGGATATGAAATCGACGAAGCCGAAGAGATGGTCCGCGAGCAATTGACCGGGGCCGCGACAATGGCCGATCGTCGCACGTCTGACGCCGCCCCAACGCCCACGGCGTCGCAGAAATGGCAGTTCGCCTCTCAACGCGAAAGTGTGGCACCGGTCATCCGAACGCTCACCGATGCTGTAATCGCTGGCACCTTCATCCAGCAGCACGCGAGCAGGAAACAGACCGAGCAAATGCTCGCGATCATTGACGACGCAAATGCCCGCAACCTCACTCCGGAGGCAATGCGGGACCTCATTATCGAGCAGTACGAATCCTTCGACCATTCGCGCGCGGCCGAAGCTCTCGCCGAGGGAATGGTCGTTGCCGAAGCGGTTGCATACGGCGATGAAGCCGAACGTGCAGGCGAGAGCCGCGCCGCATAGTGTCGGATTCACATCCTCGCATTGGGGTCTATAAGGACGCTCTCGACTTCCACAGAAAGCGGACCGCTCTTCTAGCGGACGACTTCTATGACAGACGAATGGACGCGGCGCGCCCGCGCGCCATGACCGTCGCGGGACTTCAAAAGTATCAGACGCTCTTAGCCGTCACGCGCGCGATTGACAATGGCATTGCCAGCAATAAGACACGCGCCGAGATCGCCACCGAGATTAGGGAGATCGTGCATGCACACGGCGGCACGATGCTCGGTTCAGAGCACATCGAGCTCGTTGTT
>JBQCJC010000402.1:0-13779 GCA_051953135.1 Thermoanaerobaculia bacterium
CGACAGCGGCACGCTGAACGCCTGGTCGATGCTCGTGACACCAGTCCACTTCGACTGCACCGCGTTCGCGCCGTCCGCGGCGGTCGCCGGCACGAAGACGGTGAGTGGTACGTTCCAGGTCGGCGGCACCGTCACGTACACCGTGACTCTGACCAACAGCGGCACGGACAATCAGGGCGATAACAGCGGCAACGAATACTCGGATGTGTTGCCGGCGAGCCTCACGCTCGTCAGCGCAAACGCGACCAGCGGCACCGCGGTCGCAACGATCGGCACAAACACTGTTACCTGGAACGGCTCGCTCGCGCCACTCGGCGGAAGCGTGACGATCACGATTACCGCAACGATCAACGCCGGCACTCAGGGAACGATCATCTCGAACCAGGGCACGATCTCGTTCGACGCGAACAACGACAATGTCAACGAGGCTTCAGGCCTCACCGACGATCCGGGTCTCGGCGGCGCGGCGGATCCGACAAGCTTTGCCGTGGCCATCGCGCAACTCAGCGCAACGAAGTCGGTTTCCGGCACGCTGACGACTGGTGGCTCGATCACGTACACGATCACGCTCTCGAACAGCGGTACGGCGGCATCGCTCGATAACGCCGGCAACGAGTTCACGGACGTGCTGCCGTCCACGCTCACGCTCGTGAGTGCGAATGCGAGCGGCGGCACCGCGGTCGCGACAGTCGGCACGAACACAGTCACATGGAACGGAAGCGTTCCGGCTGCGGGCTCGGTGACGATCACGATCAACGCAACCATCAACTCCGGTACGCAGGGCCAGACCATCAGCAATCAGGGTCAGATCAGCTTCGACGCGGATCTCAACGGTTCGAACGAAACGAGCGCCGCAACCGACGATCCGGGACAAGGCGGCGCAGCTGACGCCACGAGTTTCGTCGTCGGTGCTTCGCAGATTGGAACCACGAAGACCGTTTCCGGCACCTTCGCGCCGGGGACCACCGTGACGTATACGGTCATTCTCACGAACCTCGGAAGCTCGGCACAGGCGGACAACCCGGGCAACGAGTTTGTTGACGTGTTGCCGTCGACGCTCACGCTCATCGCTGCCAATGCGACCAGCGGCACGGCGGTCGCCACGGTCGGTACGAACACTGTGACGTGGAACGGGCCGATTCCTTCGGCGGGCTCGGTCACGATCACCATCACCGCCACGATCAATGCTGCCACGGCAATCGGTACCGTGGTCTCGAACCAGGGCACCGCGAACTACGACGCGGATGTCAATGGAACGAACGAGACCGCGGTGCTTACGGATGATCCGGCTGTCGGCGGCGCAACCGATCCGACGACGTTCACCGTTACCGGTGCGCGTGTGACGGGAACGAAGGTGGCCAGCGGCACCTACATCGTTGGCGGCACGGTGACGTACACGATTGTCCTGACGAACACCGGAAATCTCGCGACCGCGGACAACACCGGCAACGAGTTCACGGACGTGCTGCCGTCGACGCTCACGCTTGTCAGCGCGAACTCCACGAGCGGAACGGCCGTTGCGACGGTCGGAACGAACACCGTGACCTGGAACGGCGGTCTTGCGCCATCGGCATCAGTGACGATTACGATCACCGCGACGATCAACCCGTCCGCGGCAGGCACGAGCGTCATCAACCAGGGCACGATCTCCTACGACTCGAATAACGACACGACGAACGACGGAACGGGGAGCACGGACGATCCGGCCGTCGGTGGAGCGAGCGATCCGACGACCATCGCGGTCGCGGCCATCGCCGTCGATCCAGTTCCGACCGCATCCGAGTGGGGTCTCATGCTCCTCGGGCTCGCGATCGCCATCGTCGCAATTCGCGTTCTGAAGCATTGATCCGGAGCTCATTTCCACCAACAAAAACGGCGGCCTTCGGGCCGCCGTTTTTATTGGTCACGCAGTCGATGCGCGCTGGTCTTAAAGCGGGATGATCGCTCCCGTCTCGATCTCCTCAGGCTCCTGACCCTGGCGGAAAATTCGCGCCGCGCGATCGCCGATCAATTTCACGGCATCGTCTTCCACCCACAGCATTCCGCCTTCGCGCAAGCCGACGACCATCACGGCGTTCTCTTCGTGAAACTCGCGAATGCGTTCTTCACGCGTTTCGCCTTTGTGCGTCGACGTGGGATCGGGATCGAGATAGTGCGGGTTGATCTGGAACGAGACGAAGCCAAGAGCGTCGAACGTGGGTGGGTAAACGATCGGCATGTCGTTCGTCGTCTTGATCGACGGCGTCGCGACGTTCGTTCCGGCGCTCGAGCCGATGTACGGCATTCCGTTGTGCACGCGATCGCGAAGGACGTTCATCAGGTCGCGTTTGTACAGCTCGTTCAGTAAGCGAAACGTGTTGCCGCCGCCGACGAACACGGCTTCCGCCGATGCCACGTCCCGCGGGCCGTGCACCTGCGTCACGCCGATGTTCATGTCCGCGAAGCGTTCGCGCACGCGTTGCGTGTAGCCCTCGTGATCGTGTTGTGCGAACGGAACGAAGGCGATCGATTTGCGCTCGCCGAGGAGATCGCGGATGGCGGATTCGGAATGATCGAGATAGCCGTGGCCGTGCACGATCGAGCTGGAGATGAGGAGCAGACGCTTCATGCGGCGCGGAGTCTACTTTCTCTTGGCGTCGTCACGAAGCCACCATTGCAACGGACCGGGGTACCAGTGGAAAAGCCCGAAGCCTTTTGCGGCCTTCACGTTCTGCACGCGTTTCTGCGTTCCCCACTTCACGGACGGCTGGACGGTGAAGAGGTATGGCTGATCGCGCGCGATGATCTGGTGCAGCTGGTGATAGATCTCCTGGCGCTGCGACTGATCGAGCTCGACCTCGGCGCGATCGATCAGCTCGTCCGCTTCCGGGCTCTTGTATCCGATCACGTTCATCCCCGCGGGCGCGATCATTTTCGAATGGAACAGTGACTTCGGACTCGGATCCGGATCGATCACCCACGCCACGAATGCCGATTGGAAATTGCGCGCGAACACCTGCTCGCTGTACGCCGCACCGTCAACCGGCCGCACTTCCATTTCGACGCCGACTTTTTTCCACGCGTCCTGCAGGATCTGCGCGTGATCGATCGAAATCTTGTTGCCCGCGACAATCAGCATCGTGAATGAAAACTTCTGCCCGTTGCGATCGAGAATCCCATCGCCATTCGTGTCGCGCCATCCCGCTGATGCGAGCAACGCGGTTGCGGCCTGCGGGTTGTACGCGATCGGCTGCACGTCGGGGTTGTACGCCCACGTGTCCTGCACGAATGGTCCGGTCACCGGCCGCGCCTGATCGTGGTAGAGCTCGCGAATGACGCGATCGCGGTCGTAGCACATTGCCAGCGCGCGACGCACGAGCACATCCTGAAACAGTGGATCGTCGAGATTCCACGCGACGGCGTTGTACGAGAACTGCCAGACGTTGTGAAAGTCGATCCGGCTCGCAATCTTCGGATCGTCTTTTGCGCGGAACCACGTGTCGTTCGAGACGCGGCCGACATCGATGTCGCCGCGCTCGAGCGCTTTCCATGTCACGCCGTCATCGCCGATCGGACGGAACAGCACTTCCTTGATGCGCGGCTTCGTGCGCCAGTAAGCCGCGCCACGCTCGAGCACAATCGAGCGACCGGTCTGCCGTCGCTTCAGCACGTACGGTCCGCTGCCGATCACCGCGCGATTCTTCGTGAAGTCGCCGGTGCCGTAGATGTGCTCGGGCATGACGCCGATGTTGAATGAGAGCAGTTGTCCCGCGCGCACGGTCTTGAATGCAACACGTGCGGTGCGATCGTCGATCGCGGTCGTGTTCGCGGGATCGAGTGTTTCGAAGTACGACGCGAACTGCAGCGACTCCGATTTCGGATCGACGATTTTGTTCAGCGTGAAGACGAGATCGGCGGCGCGCACGGGCTTGCCGTCGCTGAACGTCGCGCGTGGATCGATGTGAAAGATGTACGTTTTGCCGCCGTCGAGAATCTCCCAGCGCGCGGCGATGCCGGGAACAGGATTGAGGTTTTCGTCGAGATCGATGATCGAGTCGTAGATGAGCGAGAGCACCTGACGTTCATCTTCGGTCGAGTGCCGAACGTAATTCAGCGTTTCGGGATCGGTCTCGAGCCTGCGAATGACGCGACCGCCATCGCGCGGCTCCGCGCTTGCGGTGGTGGATGCAGGTCGCGTCTCAGGCCGCGGCGCCTCGCGCTCACACGCGACGAACAGAGCGAGAAGCGAGGCGAGAAGCAGACGACGCAGCAGCACGTGCGAATTCTATTCGGTTGGTTGACGGTTCGCGCGCTTCGCTTCGCTGGCGGTTGGCGGTTCGCGCAGCTTCGCCGCGCTGGTGGTTGGTGGTTGGCGGTTCGTCACGAATGAGCCGTTGCGTGTGACGCAAGTTCGCAGGGCCGATCAATGAACCGGTTGCGTCGCCGCCTGCACGAGGCCGAATCCTTTTGCGACGACCCGACCCCCGACAACCGACAACCAACAACCAACAACGCCATCACGCACCTCTCTTGCACTGCACGCAAATCCGGAGGCAACTTCATGAAAGCTGTCGTGTTTCACGGCATCGGGGACATTCGTCTCGATGACGTTCGCGAACCGAAGTTAAAAGACTCGACCGACGCGATCGTGCGGCTCACGGCGAGTGCGATTTGCGGCACCGATCTGCACATGATTCGCGGCACGTTACCGGGCATGAAACCCGGCACGATCCTCGGGCACGAAGGCGTCGGCATCGTCGAAGAGATCGGCAAGGACGTGCGCAATCTGCGCAAAGGCGATCGCGTCGTCGTCCCGTCGACGATCGCGTGCGGCACGTGCGTGTATTGCCGCTCCGGTTACTACGCGCAATGCGACAACGCGAATCCGCACGGTCCATCCGCGGGAACCGCGTTTTACGGCGGGCCAAAGGACTCCGGTCCGTTCGACGGGATGCAGGCCGAGTACGTGCGCGTGCCGTATGCGCACGTGAATCTCGTGAAGCTGCCGGACTCCGTCACCGACGATCAGGCAATTCTGCTTTCCGACATTTTTCCGACCGGGTTCATGGGCGCGGACATCGCGGAGATTCGCGAAGGCGATACCGTTGCAGTATTCGGCTGCGGTCCCGTCGGGCAGTTCGCCATCGCAAGCGCGATGCTCCTCGGCGCGGGCCGCGTGCTCGCGGTCGATCATCATTCATCGCGACTCGAGATGGCGCGTGCGCAGGGCGCCGAGGTCATCAACTTCGATGAAGAAGATCCGGTCGAGACCATTCAGCGACTCACTGGAAAAATCGGCGTCGATCGTGCGATTGATGCCGTAGGCGTCGATGCGGAACGCCCGCATTCCGGACCCGCGGCAAAGAAAACAGACGCGGCGGAGTTCGACAAAGAAGTGCAGGAGGTCGCGCCGAAACAGAATCCCGATGGCGATCTCTGGAAGCCGGGCGATGGTCCTTCGCAGGTGCTGCAGTGGGCGGTCGAAGCGCTCGCGAAAGCAGGGACGCTGTCGATCATCGGTGTGTACGCGGATGGATCGAAGACGTTTCCGATCGGCGCGGCGATGAACAAGAACCTGACGATTCAGATGGGCAATTGTCATCACCGCAAATACATCCCGCAGATTCTGCCGATCGTGCAGAGCGGGACGTTCGATCCGTCGCGCATTCTCACGCAGGCCACGCCGCTCGCATCTGTTCTCGAAGCGTACGAGCGTTTCGATCTGCGTCAGGAGGGCTGGATCAAAGTGATGGTCGATCCGGCGGCGTGACATGGCGCAGAACACGAGCGAGTTTCTCGTCGACCGTTTGCGCGCGTGGGGCGTGCGGCGCATCTACGGCTATCCCGGCGACGGCATCAACGGCATCCTCGGCGCACTCGATCGTGCCGGGGATGCGATCGATTTCGTGCAGGTGCGGCATGAAGAGATGGCCGCGTTCATGGCCTGCGCGCATGCGAAGTTCACCGGCGAGCTCGGCGTGTGTCTCGCGACGTCGGGTCCCGGCGCGATTCATCTGCTGAATGGCTTGTACGACGCGAAGCTCGATCATCAGCCAGTGCTGGCGATCGTCGGGCAGTCCGCACGTACGGCGATCGGGGGATCCTTCCAGCAGGAAGTCGATCTGCACGCACTCTTCAAAGACGTCGCGTACGAATACGTGCAGACAGCGATGGCGCCGGCGCAGTTGCGTCATCTCATCGACCGCGCGTGTCGCGTGGCATTGGCCGAGCGCACGGTCACGTGCATCATCATTCCGAACGATCTGCAGGAGGAGCCATACGAAGAGCCGCCGCACGCGCATGCGACGATTCATTCGGGCATCGGCTTCTCGTCGCCGCGCGTGATTCCGCATGACAGCGATCTGCAACGCGCGGCCGAGGTGTTGAACGCGGGGCAGAAGGTGGCGGTGCTTGCGGGCATCGGTGCCGCGAATGCGACCGATGAGTTGATCGAAGTCTGCGACATTCTCGGCGCCGGTCTCGCGAAAGCACTCCTCGGCAAGCAGATCGTTCCGGACGAATTGCCGTTCGTCACCGGCTCGATCGGCTTGCTCGGCACGAAGCCGAGCTGGCAACTGATGAACGAGTGCGACACGCTGCTGATGGTCGGCTCGAATTTTCCGTACTCCGAGTTTCTGCCGGAGGAAGGCAAAGCGCGCGGCGTGCAGATCGACATCGACGGCCGCATGCTCTCGATTCGCTATCCGATGGACGTGAATCTCACCGGCGACGCGCGCGAAACGCTGCGCGCGTTGATTCCGCTGTTGCGACGCAAGAGCGATCGCGCGTGGCGCGAGCAGATCGAAGCGAACATGCGCGAGTGGTGGGACGCGGTGCATGCGAGTGCGATGCACGACGCGAATCCGATTCATCCCGCGCGCGTGTTTCACGAGCTCTCGCCGCGATTGCCGGCGACGTGCATCCTCAGTGCGGACTCGGGGACGACCGCATTCTTCTACGCGCGCAATCTGAAATTGCAACGCGGGATGATGGGCTCCGTCTCCGGCAATCTCGCGACGATGGGCTGCGCGGTGCCGTATGCGATCGCGGCGAAGTTCGCATTTCCGGAGCGCGTGCCGATTGCGCTCGCGGGCGATGGCGCGTTTCAGATGAACGGCATGAACGAGATCCTCACGATCGCGAAGTACTGGCGCGAGTGGAGCGATCCGCGGCTCGTCGTGTGCGTGCTCGAGAATCGCGATCTCAACATGGTGACGTGGGAGCAGCGCGTGCTCGCGGGCGATCCGAAGTTCGAGGCGTCGCAGGAAGTGCCCGGCTTTGCGTACGACGACTTCGCACGATCCCTCGGACTGCGCGGCATTCGCGTCGACGATCCGAATCGCATCGGCGCCGCGTGGGATGAAGCGCTGAACGCGGATCGACCATGCGTCGTAGCGTTCCGCACCGATCCCGAAGTGCCGCCGCTCCCGCCGCACATCACGCTGGAGCAGGCGAAGAACTTCATGACCGCGACGGTACGCGATCCCGCGAGGGGAGCGATGGTGAGGAACGCGATCAAGGAGATGTTTACGAAATAGGAGCGCTCACAACTTCTTTCGAAAACAAACGATCCGTTCCACTTCCGTGTAGCCGAGGGCGTGGTGCGCGTGAAAACTCACCTCGTTGTCGATCAACGCATCGCTCGCCATCTCCGCGCAGCCGGCGCTGCGCGCCCAATCCTCCGCGGCGCGCACGAGCATCGCGCCGACGCCCGTGCGTCGCACGTCTTCATCGACGAACCACATTTCGAGGTATCCGACCGGCGACGAGTCGCAGCCTTCCGCGTACGGCCGCGTGCCCACCTCCACGAATCCCGTGAGTGCGCCGTTGCCCCGATCCACTACGAACACCGCGAACGGCTCCGGCCACTTGTTCGCAAAGAACTAGGGGATCTCCTGCGCATGATCCTCCGACTCGACCAGGGCATTTCGCATGCGCAACCATTCGGTTGCATCTTCCGGACGCGCTTCACGAACGAACATCATTCACTCCCGATCACCCATTTCTCGAAGACATCGCCTGGCAACTCGCGAACGAAACGCGACGGTTCCATCAGCACATCCATCCCGCCGCGGTCGCGCGCCATCACTGGAAACACGAGATACAACTCCTGCATCGCGCGCGTCACCGCGACGTAGAACAAACGCCGCTCTTCTTCTTCGCCCGGGATGACGATCTCGCGCGTGCCCTGATCGTCGATCACCGGCGCGTCGAGCGTCACGCCTTCGAGCAGTGGCAGTGCTTCGTGAATGCGATTCGGCGGAATGCGCACGATGCCACCCGGAACACGCAGCGCGCGTTGCGACGGAAAGCGTCCATCGGCGAGCCAGATCACGAACACCGTGCGCCACTCGAGTCCCTTCGCCTGATGCACCGACGTGAGCACGATCTTCTCGTCCTCGGGACCAACGACCGCCACGTCTTCACCCGTGATCGGGTTCGAGAGCGCCACGTCATCGAGAAACTTCTCGACGTCCTCGTAGCGCAGCGCGTATTGCGACAGTTGTTCGAGATCGTCGAGCCGCGCCTGCGCGTTCGCAAACTTGGAGCGCGCGTAATCCGCGTAGCCGCGCTCGACGATGATGCGAATCGACTCCGATGGATTTCGTTTCATCGAGTCATTGCCGATGATGCGCAGCACTTCGCCGACGCTCTTCAGTGAGCCGATCACGCCGCGACCGCTGACATCGAGTCCGCGCAGAAAGCGATCGAGCGGATCCACCGCTTCGCTGATGCGTCCCCACACTTCCGCCGCGACCTTCTCGCCGACTTTCGGATAGAGCTTCAACATGCGCTTCCACGAAAGCTCGTCGCGCGTGTTCGTCACGACCTTGAGATACGCGAGCACGTCTTTGATGTGCGCCTGTTCGAAGAAGCGCACGCCGCTGCGAATCTCGAACGGGATGTTGCGGCGTGAAAGCTCCATCTGCAGTTCGAGCGACTGGTAGTGCGAGCGATAGAGCACGGCGATGTCATCGAGAGGCTCACCTTCATCGCGCAATTCGAGAATGCGCTGGCAGATGAACGCGGCCTGCTCGAACACGTCGTCGACACCGACGACCGCGGGATCGGGACCATCGCCACGCACGGCCTGCATTTCTTTTTGAAACTGAAAGCGATTCGCGGCGATCGAGTGATTCGCGAGCTTGAGGATCTGCGGCGTCGAGCGATAGTTCGTCTCGAGCTTGTGAATGGTCGTGTCGGGAAAGCGCAGTGGGAAGGTGAGGATGTTTTCGAATGACGCGCCGCGAAACGAATAGATCGATTGCGCGTCATCGCCGACGACCATCACGTTGCGGCGCACCGACGCCATCGAATCGATGATGTCCGCCTGAATTTTGTTCGTGTCCTGATACTCGTCGACGAGGATGTGGCGATAGCGACGGCGCAGTGACTCCGCGACATCCGGATGTTCGTCGAGCAGCACTTTCCAGTAGACGAGCAGGTCATCGAAGTCCATCGCATTCGCGTCGCGCTTGCGTTCCTTGTAGCGACGGAAGACGTTGACCATCTCGTCTTTGTACATCGCGAAATGCGGGTAGTTGTTTTCGAGATGGAGCTCGAGCGGTGTGCGCGTGTTGATGAGAAACGAATAGATGTCGAGCAGCACGTCGCCTTTCGGAAAGCGCTTCTCGAGCGTCTTGATGCCGAGGGAGGAGATGGCGGATTCCATCATCTCCTTTGAATCTTCGTCATCGAGGATCGTGAAATTCGAGCGATAGCCGATCGCCTCCGCGTGTCGTCGCAGGAGACGATTGCCGATCGAGTGAAACGTGCCGCCGGAGATGCGGCGCGTGTCCGTCGTGACGAGCTCTTCGACGCGGCTGAGCATCTCGTGCGCCGCTTTGTTCGTGAACGTGACGATGAGGATCTCGGACGGATCGACGCCGTCTTCGATGAGCCGTGAGACGCGATACGTGAGCGTGCGCGTTTTGCCCGAGCCCGCTCCCGCGATAACGAGCATCGGCCCTTCGCCGGCCATCACCACCTCGAGCTGCTCGTGATTGAGCTGATCTTCGTACGCGACCTTGTACTGCTTCTTCGGCTTGTCGGGTCGCTTGAGGGTGTACTTGCGAATCTTGGTGGACACGGGCCGATCTTATCGGGATTGAGGATTGAGAATTGAGGATTGAGGATTCCGCGCGAAGCCAATTCTCAATTCTCAATTCTCAATCCTCAATCCTCAATCCCGTTCCCCGTTCACCCGCCGTTCATGTGCGTCTCTCCAGAATGGCCATGTTGAAAGGAGAACCCCTCATGAAGACCACTCGCATCGCAACTCTCTTCGCAGCACTGTTCCTGCTTTCGTTCGCCGCGTTCGGCGCGACTCCGGCCAAGGCCAAGGCCGCACCGTCCCACGGCATGAAGTTCCGCGGATCGATCGTCAGTGTCGACGAGAAGGCCAAAACCTTCGAGGCGAAGGACGCCGCTGGCAAGACCGCAAACTTCGCGTGGAACGACGCGACGAAGGCGCCGAAGTCGCCGCTGGCCGCGGGCCAGAACGTCAGCATCCACTACATGGAGAAGGGAGGAAAGAACGTGGCCACGGTGATCACGGTCAATCCGGCGCAGAGTGCGCATGCCGCGAAGGCCACGACGACCACGAAGAAGCCAGCGACTAAGTCGTAATCACAACGGCTCGCGGTAACACGAGACGAAAGTCCGCACCGCCGCCATCCCGCTCGAGAACCTCCGCCGATCCGCCATGAGCGCGCACGACCTGTTCGACAATCGCAAGCCCGAGCCCCGAGCCTTCGGGGTGTTCGCGACGCGCGGGTGCCAGTCGTACGAACCGTTCGAACACGCGCAGGCGATCGGCCGGAGGGACTCCGGGACCCCGATCCAGCACGTCGATCAGCAACCGCTCCTCCTCGCCATGAACATGCACCGTCACTTCCGATCCGCGCGGCGAATAGCGAACCGCATTCACGACGAGATTGCCGACCGCGCGCACGATGCCTGCGCGATCCGCCTCGATCGCGATGTCGTGCGCGCTTTCGCTCACGATGCGGATGTTCCGCTCGCGCGCCGGCGCGGATGCCGCGGCAATCGCATCATCGATCGCCTCACTCAGCGCGAACGTTTCACGCGGACGCGGCGACGCATCGCCGCGCGCGAGCTCGAGCAGATCGTCCACCTCCCGCGCCAGTCCCGCGGACGCCGCGCCGATGATGCGCAGCGACTCTTTCATCTCTTCTTCGCGCAACGTTCCGCGCGCGAGCTCCTGCGCTTCGGCGGCGATCACGGCCGCCGGCGTCTTCAACTCGTGCGCGGCGTCGGAGATGAGGCGGCGCTGCGATTCGAACGATTGCTGCAATCGTTCGAGGAGTGAATCGATCACCGCGCCGAGGCGCTCAAACTCCTGGCCCGCGGCACTCACGTGCACGCGTTGCGAGAGATCGCTCGCGGTGATGCCGGCGGTGAACGCGGTGATGCGCTCGACCGGATGCAACGCGCGGCGTACGGCGAACGCGAGAATGAGAGTCGCCGCGACGGCTCCACTCACGACGAAGATCGCCAGCGCGACGTCGATGTTGTTCATCGTGCGCGCCTGATTCTCGATCGAGCGAAACACGAGCAACGTCGCGCCCGATGCGGCGCCGCCGAGGTGCGAGACGCGCAGACGGCAGAGCTGGTGATTCGGCGTGAACGGCTCGTGCGCCGTGAACGAACGCTCATCGTGCTTCGCGAGCGAACGCAGCGCGGCGCGGCTCGCGTTGCGAGTGAGATCGCCTGTCGCCGCGATGACGCCGTTGTCGTCGAACACGATTGCGGAGTGATGTTCGAGGCGATAGGCGAGACTGTTCGTCTCGACGCCGGCGCGCAGCGATTCATGCCGCAACTCCGCGAGTCCGCGCACTTCGAGATCCGATGCGATTGCGACCGAAAGCGTTTCGAGCTCGTCATCGAGATCCGCGAGCATCGTCGAGCGCGTCTCGAATCGCGCGATCATCGCGAACGACGCGAGCGTGAGCAGCGTGGCCAGCGATCCGGTCGCGACGATGCGCGTGGCGGCTTTGCGAAACATCATGCGCTCCGCAACCGATAGCCCGCGCCGCGTACGGTTTCGAGCACGTTCGATGCGCCGGCCGCTTCGAGCTTGCGGCGCAATCGCGCGATCAACACATCGATCGTGTTGCTCATCGGTTCCTCACGCTCGCCCCACGCTTGTTCCATCAACTCCTCGCGCGTGATCACCGCGCCGGGCGAGCGCAGAAACGCTTCGAGGAGACGGAACTCGCGCGCGGTGAGTGAGAGCGGCGCGTCATTGCACGTGACCGAGCGTTTTGAGGGATCGAGTTTCAGCGCGCCGAACGCGAGGATCGTCGATG
The DNA here is from genome assembly GCA_051953135.1 of Thermoanaerobaculia bacterium. Taxonomy (GTDB): domain Bacteria; phylum Acidobacteriota; class Thermoanaerobaculia; order Gp7-AA8; family Gp7-AA8; genus QHVT01. Next base: position 12,312 of record JBQCJC010000402.1, read on the forward strand.
GTCGCCGCGCATTGCGTCGCAGCAGAGCACGCACGCGCGCCTCGAGCACCTCGACATCGAACGGCTTTCCGAGGTAATCGTCGGCGCCTTCTTCGAGCCCTTCGATCGTCGAGTGCGCATCGTCCATCGCCGTCAGCATCAGAATCCCATTCGCGAACCCGCGCTCGCGCGCATCGCGGCAGAGCGTGATGCCATCACCGTCCGGAAGACGCCGGTCGAGCACCAGCACGTCGTACTCGTGCAAATCGAGCAGCTCGCTCGCGTCTTCGAGCGACCCCGCGTCATCACAGGCGAGATTCAGACGCGTGAGTGCGCGCACCACGATGTGACGCAAGCGCTCGTCGTCTTCGACGATCAGCGCGCGCATTCGTTCATCTCGATGTCATGTACGAGAGTGGAAGATTGCATCGTGATCCTTACGGTACTCCTGCTTGTGTTTCTTCGCGTGGGATCCCTCGACTCCGCGCTTCGCGCTCCGCTCGGGATGACACAACCGAGCGCAGCGAGTGGAGGGATCCCATCCCTGAAGTCATTCATCGTCGAAATGCCCGCCGCCAAACCGGTCGCGCCGCAAATCGCCGTGTTCCTCAGCGGCGACGGCGGGTGGCGGGCCATCGATCAGGAGACGTCCGACGAACTGAATCGTCACGGCATCAGCGTCGTCGGCGTGAAATCCGACGAATACTTCGGCACCCGAAGGAATCCGGAGGAAGTCGGCCGCGACGTCGAAGCGCTCATCGAAACGTACGCCGCGAAATGGAAGAAGCGCGACGTCATTCTCATCGGCTACTCGCGCGGCGCCGATGCATTGCCCGTTGCGATCGCGCACATGAGCGCGAAGACGAAATCGCGCATCGTTCTCGCGGCGATGCTCGGACCCGCGACCTTCGCCGAGCTCGAGAAGATCCCGTGGTGGTCGCGAAGAGATCCGCCGCCGCCGATCGCGCTCGCGCCGATCGTGCGCAGGCAGAAAGACGTGCGCTATCTCTGCGTGCACGGCGAGGATGAAGACGATTCGTTGTGTGATGCGTTACGCGGCACGGGCGTGCTCGACGTCAAGACGCAAGGCGCGCATCATTTCGACCGGGATTACGAAGCGCTCGCGAGGACGATCCTCGGCGCGCTGCCGAAGGGATGAGCGTACAGCTCGCGGACGCCACCACTCACGAGAAGCCGCCGTGGCTGCGGTTTCGTCGCATCGCGCCATTCGCCGGCGCGCTGATCTTTCTCATCGCCATGCGCGTGGTCGTGCGCGAACTGCGTTCGTTTCATTATCACGAGGTCGCCGCGTATCTCGACGTGCTGCCCAACTCGCGCATCGCCTTCGCGATCCTCGGCGCGTTCGGCAGTTACTTCGCGCTCATGCTGGTGGACTTGCTGGCAGTTCGTGGAAGTGGTGCGCCCGCCCCCACGTGGGGTGGGTGGGCGGGGGCCCCCCCCCGGGGCTGGCGTTTCGGCGGCGCGGTGG
>JBQCJC010000403.1:0-9465 GCA_051953135.1 Thermoanaerobaculia bacterium
CTCACGACGCCGGATCTGCAAGTCGTACGCGGAACGCAGAACCTTTGCTTCAACGACGATCCAATCCTGATGACGAAGCAGGGTTTCGTGCATCAGATCGGAGACGATGTGACTGCACCGGTGATTGTGCGGCGTGTCGAGCCTGCATTTCCTGCCGAAGTCCGGCGCACGATGACGTCGAGCGTCGTTCGAGTGATCGCGGAGTCGGTGATCACCCGCGAAGGCTGCGTGCGCGACATTCGCATCCTCGGTCAGTCGAACGAGCCTGTGCTCAACTCCACGGCCGCGGCCGCGTTGTCGAACTGGACGTTCAAACCCGGAACCCTGCACGGCGAGCCGGTCGACGTCCGTTTTTATCTGACTGTGAACTTCAAATTGCGCTGACGTGGTTGAATACGCCCGCCAGCATGCTCTCGGTTCCCACGATCCAGCTCTTTCCTCGGTATCTCCCGCTCGATGCGGTGCGCGAACCGTCACTCGCGCGCATCGCGTATGGCGAGCGCGTGCAAGACGCGGTGTTCGTTCCTTCGCGGCAGTTAGGCGCGCAGCCGCTCGTCGAAGTGTGGGAGAGCGATGGCGCGGATCTGTTGTTCGGATCGATGTCGATCGAATCGACCGATGCGATGGAAGCGACGAGCCGCGAGGTCTACGCGAAACTCATCGCCGAGGTTCGTCGCGCCGGGTATCCGTACTTCGTGCGCATGTGGAACTACGTCGGCGGGATCAATGACTTCGATGCGGATCGCGAGCGCTATCAGCTTTTCTGCGCCGGTCGTCATGACGCGTTCGTCGACGCCGGGTATCACCACGATGTCGATCTGCCGGCCGCGAGCGCGGTGGGCGTCGCGGGTCGCGGTCTCGTGACGTACTACCTCGCGGCGCGCGAGGCGGGTGTGCAGGTGGAGAATCCGCGGCAGGTGGCGGCGTATCACTACCCGCCGCAGTACGGTCCGAAGAGTCCGTCGTTTTCACGCGCGACGATGTGGAACGGCATGGTGTTCGTGTCGGGCACGTCGAGCGTCGTGGGACACAAGACCGTGCATCACGACGATCTCGATGCGCAACTCGAGGAGACATTGCGCAACATCGAGATCGTGCTCGCGCAGACGGATCGAACGCTGGCGAATGTCATCGCCGCGAAAACGTATCTGCGTCATGCCGCCGATCAGGAACGCATCGCTTCCCGACTTGCGGAGGTCTTTCCGGTCAACCTCACCATCGAGGCGGACATCTGCCGGAAAGACCTGTTGATCGAGATCGAAGCCGTCGCCAGATAGTGGAGCGGCGGGCTCTCAGCCCGCCGTTTCCATTCACACCGTCGCGAATGCGCCGTCGAGTGCTGACACTAGTTCGTCGATGTCGCTCTTCGATGCGATGAGTGGCGGGCCGATGCGGATCACGTTTCCGAACAATCCGCCTTTGCCGATCAGCACTCCGCGCTTGCGCGTTTCTTCGAAGACTTTGAGCACAGCCTTCGGTGCCGGCACTTTCGTGGTGCGGTCTTCGACGCATTCGATCGCCTGCATGAGGCCCATGCCGCGCACGTCGCCGATGACCGGATATTTGTCTTTCAGCGCTTCGAGCTTCTCGCGCAGGTACGCGCCGACGACGGCGGCGTTGTGCGGGAGGTTGTGCTCGTCCATGTATTTGATCGTTGCGACGGCCGCGGCGGAGGTGACGGGATTGCCGCCGAAGGTCGCGAACGTAAGCGGCTTCAGCGCCGTTGCGATTTCGTCGGTCGTCGTCGTGCAACCGATCGGTGTGCCGTTGGCCATGCCCTTCGCGAACGTCATGACATCGGGCTCGACGTCCCAATGCTCGATGCCGCACCACTTGTCGCCCGTGCGACCCCAGCCGGTCTGCACTTCGTCGGCGATGAAGATGCCGCCGTAGCGATGAATGATGTCGGTGACGATCTTGAAGTACTCCTTCGGCGGCGTGATGAAACCGCCGACGCCGAGGATTGGCTCGGCGATCATGCCGGCGATCTGACCGTCGGTCGTGGTGAGAATCAGATCTTCGATATCCGTCGCGCAACGCACGCCGCAGTTGTCGGGAGTCGCGCCGAACGGACAGCGATAGCAATACGGCGCCATCGCATGCTTGATCCCCGCGACGGCGGTACCGCCATGACGCCACGTCGAATGTCCGGCGGCGGACATCGAGAGCATCGTGCGACCGTGATACGCGTGGCGCAACGCGATGATCTCCTGCCGCCCCGTGTACAACCGCGCGAGCAGCATCGCCGTCTCATCCGCCTCAGTCCCGCTGTTCGAGAAGAAACTGCGATTGAGCTTCCCCGGCGTCACGCGCGCCACTTCCGCGCCTAACTCCGCAACGGGCTTGTTCACATAGAGCGTCGACGTGTGCGTGATCTTGTCGATCTGCTGATGAATCGCCGCATTCACGTCCTTGTTCGCATGCCCCACGGAAACCGTGAGCACCCCACCAAAGCAATCGAGATATCGATTGCCCTGATCGTCAAAGACATGCATCCCCTCGCCGTGATCAAGCACGAGCGGAGTTTCGTAATACGTGGCGACGGCAGGCCACCTATGCTGCGCATAGAGGGCTGAGGTCTGAGGGCTGAGGGCTGAGGGTTTTTCGTCGAGTACGGTGCTAGTTGGTTTGTCGGTCATGAAGTGTTCTCCTCAGCGCGTACAGCATGCGCTTGATTTCATTCATCTCGATGAAGATCGGCTCGCACTCGTCGGCGGAACAGTAGCCGAGGTTGGAGCCGATGCGTAGTTGTGTTCGTACTTCTGCCAGCGATCCTTCGGCAATCGCGAGAAAACGCACGAAATCTCTCGTTGATCCCCGCTCGTGTCCTTCCGCAATGTTCGACGGAACTGACACGGACGCGCGTCGCAGCTGGGCGGTGAGGCCATATCGCTCGTCCGATGGAAACGAGCGTGTAACGAGATAGATCTTTTCGACAAGCATCATCGAACGCTGCCAGACCTTCAGATCCTCGAACGAGGTAACCGCCACTCTCGGCCCTCAGCCCTCGGCCCTCGGCCCTACGCCGGCAACCGCCGGCGCCGCATATCCCTCATGCTCTTCATCCGCGTACCCGCCGTGATACTCCACCGTATCCGGGCGTTTGATCTGGGAGTGGGCGACGACGCGGTCTCTGCGCAAGCCGCCGAATTAGTTCAGGGAGCGGAAGCCGCGGTGGTCCATGAACTCGGTCATGCCGGTGGTGAGGGCTTTGATCACGTTGGGGCCGATGGCGTGATCGAGCATGGCGGCGGTGCAGACTTGCACCGTGCCGCAGCCTAACAGGAAGTAATTCAGAGCATGCTCGAACGTCGAGACGCCGCCGATGCCGCTGAATTCTTTTTCGGGGAAGGCTTTGGTCATCTGGGCCATCTTCGCCATCGAGAGCGGGAGAATCGCTGGGCCGCCGAGGCCGCCGGGGGAGACGTGGCCTTCGACGCTCATTTCGAAATCGAGTGTCTGCGGATCGATCAGCGGCAACGAAGGCCACGTGTTCGACGAGCAGATCGCGTCGGCGCCGCCGAGGAATGTGGCGGTGGCTTCGACGACGATGTCGGACGTTGCAGGCGTGAGCTTCACCCACACCGGAACCGTCGACACCTCCTTCACCGCCTGCGTCACGACAGAGCAGAGAACCTTGTCCTTGCCGACGTTCGAGCCCATGTCCACGCGATCCATGTGCGGACACGAGAAGTTCAGCTCCAGCGCATCGACACCTTCATCGATGCACGCCTTCGCGAGCGTCTGCCAGTTGTGCAGTTCCTTGTCGTTGCCGCTGCCGGCCATGATCGATGCGACGAGCATGCGCGTCGGGAACTGCTTCTTGATGCGCGCGAGCTTGCCGATCCACCAGTCCAGCGGCTTGTCGGAGATCAACTCCCAGTTCCACGACGCCATGAGCGTCGTGTCGTTGCGCTTGTTCATCGAGAGGCGCGTGCCGCTGTTGTCGGCGCGCAGGAACTTGGTCTTCGGACCTTTGACATTCATCACCGGGTGAAGACCGATGGTCTTCGTCACGACCCCGCCCCATCCTGCTTCGAACGCGCGAATGATGTTCGAATCGGACTCGGTCGGCGGCGCCGATGCGAGCAGAAATGGATTCTCGAAACGGAGACCAGTGAATGTCGTCGACAAGTCAGCCATGGAATGTGTCCTTTCGGATGGGAAAGGAAAGAGTGTACGCCTTTTGCCCTACAATCGCCCGATGCCAACCAGTGATGAAGTGATCCAACACGCCGATGGGCGTGTCGAGTTGCGCGACCCCTCGACGATCGAGCACAGCCGCCTGTACAGCGAGGATCTCGCGCCGGTTCCGGTGAAGCAGCGCAACTGGACGACGTACAACTACGCGGCTCTCTGGATCTCGATGGCGCACTGCATTCCGACGTACATGATGTCGTCGGGATTGATCAGCGCGGGCATGAACTGGAAGCAGGCGCTCGTCACGATTCTGCTGGGCAACACGATCGTGCTCATTCCGATCCTGCTCAACTCACATCCCGGCACGAAGTACGGCATCCCGTTCCCCGTTTTTGCGCGCGCGAGCTACGGAACGTACGGCTCGAATCTGCCGGCGATCATGCGCGCGCTCGTGGCGTGCGGCTGGTTCGGCATTCAGGCCTGGATCGGCGGCGAAGCGTTGCATACGTTCTTCGCGTCGATCATCCCCGGCTGGAACAATCTCCTCGGCGGTCCGATCGGCGGACACACACCAACGCTCTGGCTTTCGTTCCTGCTCTTCTGGGGCATGAACATCTTCATCATCTATCGCGGCATGGATCTGCTGCGGCACGTCGAGAACTGGGCCGCGCCGTTCGTGCTCGTGATGACCGCGGTGCTCGTGTGGTGGGCGCTGTCGCGCGCCGGCGGACTCGGCTCGCTGCTCGATCATCCGGGCAAGCTGAATACGTGGAAAGACTTTCTGCCGGTCTTCATCCCATCGCTCACGGCGATGATCGGATTCTGGGCGACGCTCTCGCTCAACATGCCGGACTTCACGCGCTTCGGCCGCAGTCAGAAAGAACAAGCAGTCGGACAAACGGTGGCGCTGCCGTCGACGATGACGATCTTCGCGGCGATGGGCGTGCTCATCACGAGCGCCGCGGCGGTGATTTATCCGAACGCGCCGATGAGTGAGTTGTGGGATCCGGTGAAGCTCGTGGGCCGCTTCACGAATCCGTGGATCGTCGGCATCTCGATGTTCACGGTCGTCATCGCGACGCTCTCGGTGAACATCGCGGCGAACGTCGTGTCGCCCACAAATGACTTCGCGAACGCGTTCCCGAAAGCGATCTCGTTCCGCACCGGCGGCCTCATCACCGGCATCCTCGGCATCGTGATGATGCCGTGGCGATTGCTCGCGGATCCGCGCGGCTACATCTTCGACTGGCTCGTCACGTACTCCGGCGCGCTCGGATCGATCGCCGGCGTGCTCGTCGCGGACTACTGGATCGTACGCGACAAGAACCTCGCGCTCCCGGATCTCTATCGCGAAGACGGCGAGTACACGTACGCGTCGGGATGGAACTGGCGCGCGGTGGTGGCGACGATCCTCGGCGCGGCGCTCGCGCTCATCGGCCGCTGGGTGCCGGCGTTCGGGATCCTCTATCAATTTGCGTGGTTTGTCGGCTTCGGAGTGGGGTTCGTGGTTTACGCGGTGCTGATGAAAGTCTCGCCCGTGCCGATGCGCGTGGCCGAAGACGCTATGTCATCCCGAGCGTGAGCGAGGGATCCGGGGGCTCGGGTGGCGGCACGACGAATGTGTTGCGCGCCACCCACTCGCCAGGTCCCTCATACGATGCCGACAACCGGCAACTCGTCACGAACCAGTAACCTCGCAATACAACGCCCGCCGCTTTCTGTTCATCGCACCCGTATGAACTTCCGTCGTTTCCTGCTCGCGCTCGCCATCACACTGCCCGTCGCGCTCGCCTCGTTCGCGCAGCCGCTGCCGGTCGTGTTCAAGGACGTGAATCTCATCGCGATGACGTCGCCGAAAGTCGCGAAGAAGATGACGGTCGTCGTGCAGAACGGGACGATTCAGGAGATCTTCACCGCGGGCTCGCGCAAGTTGCCGGAGAACGCGACGGTCATCGACGGTACGAACAAGTTCCTGATGCCTGGTCTCGCCGAGATGCACGGGCACATTCCGCCGTCGAACGCGGCGAACAATCTCGTGAATGACGTGCTGTTCCTCTATCTCGCGAACGGCGTCACGACGATGCGCGGAATGATGGGGCAGCCGGGGCAACTCGATCTGCGCGCGCAGCAGCGTCGCGGCACGTTGCCCGCACCGAATCTCTATCTCGCCGGTCCGTTGTTCAACGGACAGACGATCAACTCGACGCAGGACGCGATCGATCGCGTACGTCTGCAGAAGATGGAAGGGTGGGATCTCATCAAGGTGCACGAGGGGCTGAGCGTCGCCGAGTACGACGCGATGGCGAAGACGGTGCACGAAACGGGGATGCGTTTCGGCGGTCACGTGCCGGAGGAAGTGGGCGTGATGCACGCGATCGAGATGGGGCAGGAGACCTTCGATCACATGGCCGGCTTCATCGAATACCTCGGCGGCGACAAAGGTCCGATCGATGACAAGAAACTCGCGGATCTCGTGAAGAAACTGAAGGACGCGAAGGCGTGGGTCGTGCCGACGTCGTCGCTATGGGACACGCTGTACGGCGTCACGCCGCTCGAGACGCTGAAGAAATACGACGAGCTTCGCTACATCCCGCAGGGCACGATCGACGCGTGGTCGAAGATGTACGAAGACCGCAAGAAGCAGTTGCCGGCCGCGACGTCGAAATATGTTTCGGAGAATCGCGTGAAGATCTTCCGCGCGCTGAACAAAGCGGGCGTGAAGATTCTGATGGGCACCGATGCGCCGCAGCAGTTCACGGTGCCGGGCTTCTCGCTGCATCGCGAGATGCAGTGGATGGCGAAGGCAGGCATGTCGCCGTACGATGTGCTGAAGACCGGCACGGTGAACGCGGGCGAGTACTTTGCGAAGCAGGATTCGTTCGGCACGGTCGAGCCGGGACGCCGCGCGGATCTGTTGCTGCTCGAAGCAAATCCGCTGGAGAACATCGCGAACACGTCGAAGATCAGCGGCGTGATGGTTCGCGGCAAGTGGTACGCGCGCACGGATCTCGATGCGGGTCTCAACGCGATTCAGGCGAAGCTGCAGAAGACTCCGACGGACGTGCAGTAGCGCGTCATTTTTGACGTGCAGTAGCGCGTCACGTGCTCAGTGGCGCACGGCGCGTCGTCTCACGACGAGCGGCTCGATCGCCCATTGCATGATTCCGCGCATGTGGGTTTGAAACCACTGCGACTGCCAGACATCGATGCGGTGACCGAGGACGGTGTAGAAGACGCGGCCGGTGCCGAAGGACTTCTCCCACGCCAGTGGCTGTCGCGTTTCGCTCAGCGAAAGAACCACGTGCAGCTTCGTCACGTCGATGCGTTGCAAGTCGTAGAACTCTTCGAGCAACGCGTGCGGCGATTCGAGATTGCGCGTCGCGTCGTGATTCGGATCGTCTGCGACGATCGAGCCGGTGAAGTCGGGCGGATGCGAGACGAACTCGCCGCCTAACATGTCGAGATACTCGGGCACGGAGTGCCATGTATCCGACGCGCTGTGCACGCCGACGAACGTGCCGCCGTTGCGAATCCAGTCGAGCAATGCAGTCGCGGCGGTGAGTGGCAGTTCGCCGGTGGTGTTCACGAAGAAGATCGCATCGATGCTTTGCAGTGATTGCGACGCGAGCTCGTCTTCGTTGCGTGCGAATGACAGCTCGACGTTTTGCTCGATCGCGATCGTCGTCAGCACGGCTTCCGCGGTTTCGATGGAATCGTGACGAAACCCCGCGGTCGCGGTGACGACGAGGATGTGCGGACGTGCGAGCGCGTGTGCGCTGACGAGCATGATCACGAAGGACTGTAGCAGGGCACGCACGCGTGAAGTCGCAGCAAAACAGTTGCCGCTACAATTTCGCGCATGCTTGATCGTGCAACGTACGTGGTGAAGGAGCGTGTCGGCTTCATGAAGCTGACCGATGTTTACGATCTTCTCGATCCCGAGACGGCGCAGCCGATCGGCATCGCGAAGGAAGAACCGCCCGGCATCGTGAAGTACCTGCGGCTGGCGATGAACAATCACTGGCTGCCGACTGTCGTCAACGTGTACGAGCGCGAAGATGCAGCGCCGGTGTTGTCGATTCGTCGCGGCGTCGCGTTGTTTCGTCCGCGCGTGCACGTGACCGCGGGCTCGAAAGCGATCGGCTACTTTCAGGCCAAGGTGCTGTCGATCGGTCCGTCGTTTCGAATCTTCGACATGCAGGATCGCGAGATCGGCTCGGTGAAAGGCGACTGGAAAGGCTGGAACTTTCAGTTGCTCTCGGGCAACGGCGAAGAGCTCGGGCGCGTGACGAAGAAGTGGGCCGGGCTGCGCGAGATATTCACGACCGCTGACACGTACGTGATCTCGATCAGCGATCGCGCGCGCGGAGATCGCGAGGTGGCGCAGCTTCTGCTCGCTGCAGGGCTGGCGATCGATACGGTGTTCAAAGAGAAAGATGACTGAGTTCGATGAGGTGTGGAAAGCAGCGGTGCGATTCCGCAGGGCGTCGCGCGAGCTCGAGTGGCTGCTGCACGCCGTCTACGACGCGATGCCACACGATGGTGTTGCGTTGCGCGATTCGCTCGAGCAGTTGCTCGTCTTTCTCTCGAGTGAATCCGGACGCACCGATGCGAACTGCACCACGGTCTACAACTTCATCACCGCGACGGAAGATCGCTGGCGCAACTCCCGCGAGGAGTTGCGCGCGATTCTCGATGACATGAGCGGCACGCTGCAGGATTCGATCTACGCGCCGGACATCGCGAAGACGTTTGAGGCGACGCCGGAGTTGTTGTTGATGCGGGTGAGAGCGGTGACATCCTGAGTCGGGCAGACGGCGAAGCATCTGCCGCGCAAATGGCGGAGGACCTCCCGCCCAGATCCTTCGCCGTCTACGCGGCTCAGGATGACAAAGAGGGGGACGCGGCACAGGATGACAAATCGGGGGACGCGGCTCAGGATGCCAAAGGACTCATGACATCCAGTTCACGCCGGCTTCCTTGTTCCACTTCGTCGTCATCTTCTTCGCCTTCGTCCAGAACTCGATCGAGCCGCGGCCAGTGATGTCGCCGGTGCCGAACTTCGATTCGTTCCAGCCGCCGAAGCCGAACGGCTCGCGCGGCACGGGCACGCCGACGTTCACGCCGACCATGCCGGCGCTTGCTTTCTCCATCACGTAACGCGCGACGCCACCGCTCTCGGTGAAGACCGACGCGGCATTGCCGTACGGTGAGCGATGCTGCACGGCCAGCGCTTCATCGACATCTTTCGCGCGAATGATGGTCATCACCGGGCCGAAGATTTCTTCCTGGGCGATGCGCATGTCGGGCGTGACGTAGTCGATG
>JBQCJC010000404.1:0-19260 GCA_051953135.1 Thermoanaerobaculia bacterium
TATCACAAGGTCCTCGGGCTGATGGCCGCGCTCTCGTATGCATCGAATGAAGCCGCGCGACGATATCTCGATGGCGAGATGTCGCGCGATGCGGCGAAGGACTGGCTCGTGAAGTACTCGCTCTCCACACCCGAGCGCGCGGAGCAGCAGATGAAATTCATCGAGCGCTACCGCAGCTACGTGATCAACTACAACGCCGGTCAGGATCTCGTCCGCGCGTACATCGAAAAGAGTCCCGACCGCTGGAAAGCATTCCTCGAATTGCTCTCCACGCCGATGCTGCCGTCCGATCTCAAAAAGTGAGGCGCGCGCCGTGTGTGCCGCACGACGCGCGCCGAAGAGTGAGAAAAGGAGATCCGCGGAGACGGTAGTTCAATTGTGTTGCCAGGCCGGCACGGGTGCGACTACAGCATGTACAAAATCTTCTCGTATTCTTCATGCGGGCCGATCCAGAACCACAGCACTTCGTCACTTGCTGATCGCACACCGACCGCTCGATAACTTCGCCCGACGCGCGCGGAAACATATCGGTCCGACGCATGAATTTGTTTGAAGTTGAGACTCGGGTGGCGAGGATTGATCCGGAAAAGCCGATACGCCGATCGCGCCTGTTCCTGGATCTCCGCCGGCAGTGCGGCGAACAGCTTGCGAAATCCCGAATTGATGTGCGACTTCAAAGCTGATCCGGATCGAGAGGCGTCGTCAGACCTTGTCTGCGCTCCTCTAGCGCTTCCTCTGCCATTCGCTTCAGCGTATCGGACGCCGGACGCGAGAACAATTCATCCCAGCGGCGTTCGGATTCGATCTCGGCGAGAAGCCACGCGCCGACCGCTTCCTGATCACTCTCCGGCAGCTTATGCGCTTCTTCGATCGCAAGCTCGAGCAGTCTTCCCATGACATTCATTCTACGCGTGGGCAACTAACCGCTCCACGTAATCGCCGTACCACGCCTCATGCATCACGCACTGCTCCTCGCCGCGCTCCTTTCCAACGTGCAGGTCTCGTTCGTCAGTGATGAGCCGAAGGCGGTGCTGCACATTCTCGACAAGCGTGCGGCGTCGCAGGAAATCACGCGGCAGGATTGGGACACGCTTTTCGCAACCGAAGGTTACGTGCGGTTGAAGAAACGCGAGCATGCGATGCAGCGCGAGTTCGAGGACGATGCGTTTCGCACGTTCGTGATGAGCGAGGAGTTGCTCGCGCGTCGCAACGAATTGCGATCGACGCTCGATTCGTGGGCGTCGCGCGACATCAGCAGCGCGGCGAATCTCGCGCTCGCGTATCTGCCCGCGGATGCGCGCATTCGCGCGAAGGTGTATCCGGTGATCAAGCCGCGCACGAACAGTTTCGTGTTCGAGGCGAAAACGGATCCGGCGGTGTTCGTGTATCTCGAACCGCTGTCGCAAGCGATCTTCGAGTCGCTCGTCGCACACGAGCTGCATCACATCGGCTACGCGACGGCATGCGGCAGGAACGAAGTCGCAACGCAGAAGGATTTGTATCAGTGGCTCGGCGCATTCGGCGAAGGCCTCGCGACGCTTGCCGCCGCGGATGGCGGGTCGCAGCCACGTTTGGGAGCAGACGATCTCGCCGAATGGAACAAGCAGATCAAGCTTCGCGACGAGAACTTCGCCATCGCGCAGACGTTTCTGCGCAGCGTTGCGCGCGGCGAGCTCGATGCCGACGCGCAGCAGAAGCAGGGCATGGAGCTCTTCGGCATTCTCGGGCCGTGGTACACGATCGGCTGGCACATGGCGACGACGATCGAGCAGGAGCTCGGACACGATGTGTTGCTGCGTGCAACATGCGATCAGCGCCTGCTGCTGCCAACGTACAACGACGCGGCGAAGAAACGCATGGCGCGCACACACGAGTCGCTGCCGTTGTGGGACGACGAGCTCGTACACGCTTTTTCCAAACCGCGGTGACGTCGATCAGTTGATGCGCAGTATGTCGCTCGTGCCGGCGTCATTCCCCGGCATCGTGGAATCGATGAGCGCCGCGAGCGCGCGTTGCAGTTTGTCGTACTCGTACGGCTTGAGCAGCAGGCCGACGTTCGCGCGTCGCAATGTCTGATCGAGTCGCGCGGCATCAGCATGTCCGGACGAGAAGAGCACTGGTAACGTGCTCCATCGCTCCGCAATCCGCTCATACACCTCGGTACCACTCATGTCCGGCAAGCCGATGTCGAGGATCACGGCATCAGGCAACTCCTCTTCGAGCAGCGGAATCGCATCCGCGCCGCGAGTGGCAACGCGCACGCGAATGTGATCGAGCTCGAGCAACGCCACGAGTCCTGCGACAACACTGTCATCGTCATCGACGATCACGATGCTGCGACAGGAGAACGACAGCGGCGGCGCGATCTCCGGCGCGGGCACGATGCCTTCGGATGCAGGCAGGAGCAGATCGAACTTCGTGCCGCGACCAGGCTCGCTCTCCGCGGAGATGAATCCGCCGTGACGACTCACGATCTGATACGAAATCGCGAGTCCGAGTCCTGTGCCGCCGTGCTTCGTCGTGAAGAGCGGCTCGAACATGTGCTGCGTCACATCGCGCGACATGCCGACGCCATCGTCCTGCACGCGGAAATGCACGAAGCCAACCGCGCGCGCGGAACGTGTCACGCCGAGCCATCCACCGCCGCCGAGGGTTGCGTTGATGCGGAGCGAGCCACCTTTCGGCATCGCGTCGCGCGCGTTGAGCGCGAGATTCGTCAACACCTGCGCGATCTGCAGCGGATCGGCTTTCATGTACAAGCCTGGTTCCGCATCGATCACGAGTTTGATGTGGTTGCCGAGTACCGGACGAATCTCCTGCTCCCAGCGCGCGAGGAAATGCGTGACGAGTACGTCCTGCAACGCCGGCACCGTGCCGCGCGTGTAGTTGAGAATCTCGTCGGTCACGCGCTTGCCGCGCAACGCCGCGTGCAGGACATGCTCGACGGGCTTCGCGAGTTGCACCGGCGCACGACGACGCAGCACCTCGAGATTCGCCTGCATGCCCATCAGCACGTTGTTGAATTCGTGCGCGATCGATGCGGCGACGCGGCCGAGGCCTGAGAGTCGCGTCGCTTCGTCGAGCTGCTCCTGCATTTTGCGGCGCTCACTGAGATCGGTGATCGCACCGACGAGGCGCACCGCATCGCCATGAGCGTCGCGCACGATGTACGCGCGATCGAAAACGTACGCGTACGAACCGTCGGCGCGTTGAAAGCGGTAGTCGCACGACCAGCTTTCGGCCGTCGAATCACACGCTTCCCTCAGTGTCTCGCCCACGCGCTGCGCATCCTCGGGATGCACGCGCTCACGCCACGATTCGATCGCGTCGAAACCGAGGTCGCTCCAGCCGAACAACACATCGAGACCGTCGCCCCACCACAGCACACTGGTCTTCAGATTCCAATCCCAGATCACGTCGTTCGTCGCGCGGCTCATCAGACGAAAACGTTCATCGCTTTCGCGCAAACGCAGTTCGTCGTGACGCCGCTGCGTGACGTCCTGCGCGCTGCCGTACAACCGGATCGGCTTGCCCTCCGCGCTGCGCACCACGCGTCCCACGCAACTGAGAATCTTCTCCTCGCCATCGACCGTGATGCAGAGATCCCACTCCGCCGCGTCGTGACTGCGCAGATATTCGTCGAGCTTCAGGAGTTTCTTCGCCTCGTCTTCGCCGATGATCGTGAGGAAACGCTCGAACGTGATCGGCTCCGACGGATCGAGACCGAAGAGGCGATAGTGTTCTTCGGACCACCACAAACGGTTATCGACGAGATCGTGCTCCCAACTGCCGAGCCGCGCGATGCGCTGCGAATCCGCGAGCTGCCGTTCGCTGCGGCGCAAATTTTCCTGTTCTGTCTCGCGCACCGTCACGTCGCGTCCGAGTCCCGCGAATCCGCGCGCGCTCCCGTTTACGCGCTGACTCACGAGCGACAGTTCGAGGATCACTTCGTGACCATCGCGTGCGATCACCCATGCGCGTGCGAGCGAAACGTCATTGCGCTGCGCGCGCGTCAGTTCGATATCGACAAACGCGAGCGACCGCGGAGCAAGGAGCTCGCGAACATCGCGGCCGATCCACTCCTCCGTCGCCCAGCCGAGCGTTGCGGTGAATGCAGGATTCAGCGACGTGATGAAGCCTTCGGGATCGAGCGTGAAGATGATGTCGCGCGCTTGTTCGACGATTTCGCGATAGCGCTTCTCCGACGTGAGCAACGCTTCGACAGCTTCGGTGCGTGCTGAGTCCGAGATCGCCGCGCGGCGCGCAAGCTCATCGTTCGCACGCTGCAATGCCTGCTCGACACACTTTCGCGACGTGATGTCGCGCGCGACCCACAACACTTCACGTTTGCTGATCGGCGTAACGACCGCGTTCCACCACGTCTCTCGCCCGTCGATCGGCAGCACGTAATCGACATGCTGGCGCTCCCGCTCCGCGAGCGCCGCGGTGATGGTGTTCATGACCTGCATCGTGACGTCGGGAGGGAGATAGTCGGAGACGGATTTCCCGCGAAGCACCTCTCCGGCAGCGAGCAGGCGATCGCGCGGTCCCCACACGTCGATGTAGCGGCCGGACGCATCGAGCACGAACACCGCGTCATCGGCGGAGTCGAGCAATGCGCCGAGCTGACGCTCGGACGAGCGTGCGCGGTCGACGCGTTGCCGCGCGACGAGCATGACGCTGGCGAGAATCGCCCACTCGATGAATTCGCTGGCCAGCCAGCCACGGCTGGGGTTGTGGACGAGTATCGTGACCACGAAAGCCGCGACGACGCCAAGGACAACGCCGGTTGCGCGAAGTTGGAAGACTGTGAGCGAAAGCCCGGCACAAAGAAGTACGTCCACGAGCCACGTGAACGACGGTTGTGACCATGCAACGTACACCGCTGCGCCGTACAAGGCGACCGCGGTGACCGCCAGGCCCGCACGCCAAAGGATTCGTAGACGTTCCGTCATTGTGAGCGGCAAATGCGATCAATCGGCACGCCACGTCGGCGATCGCAGCCAAGTGATTCAGCGATATCAACTTCCGCCGATTGTCACAATACCGGCCACGTCCACGATCGCGACAGTCGTCCGAAAACCAGACGATTATTGTTTCACGCGCGACGTTGTGGATCGTGCAGATGAAAAAGCGCCGATTTCTCGGCGCTTTTCATTGCGAATCAGAACAAGCTCAGTGCACGCCCCAGAAGGTCACGTTGTCGATCCACATGCCGATCGTGGTCGACGATCCCTTCTTCAGCCGGACGCGGAGATCGTGTCCTGCGAAGTTGTTGGCCAACGGAATGGACGGCGTCGCACAATTGCCCGTCATTTCGTCCGCGTACACACGGTACGTTTCACTGTTCGCCGGCACATCGAGATCGAGCACGCTCACTTCGACATAGTCAAAGGCGCTTCCCGTCGCGTCCTTGTAGACATCGAACTCGAGAACCCAGTCCTCAAAATTGGTGTCCTCCTCGACTTCGGCGTTGAACTCCTGATACGCCTGCTCACCGGGGTAAATCTCGGCTGCCCAGGTCGAGCCCGACACACAGGTATCGGCGACGTAGGCAGCGCTCGAATTTGCGTCATACGTCCAGCCACCAAGACTGAATCCAACGTCGACGAGATACTGACAACCGTATCCGCCGAAGCAGTACTGCTGCTGTGCAGCGGCAGGAATGGCACTCAGAACGAACATGGCAACGAGGAAAATCAGAGACTTCTTCATATCGACTCCTTCGACTCTCACGACAAACAAATTTTTACGGAGTGACGTCACGAAGGAATGACACCATGACGCACGTCTGGCGTCAATACGTGAGCAGAGTCTGTCTCGGAAAACAAAAACGCGCCGCATGCAGCGGCGCGTTTTTTCTACGACACGAAGGAGAGACGGATTACATCGACGACATCGCGTTCAGGAACTCGCCGTTCGTGCGCGTCTTCTCGAGCTTCTCGACGAGCAGTTCCATCGACTCGACGGTGGACAGTGGCGAGAACACTTTGCGGAGAACCCAGATGCGATTGAGCTCGTTCTTCTCGAGCAGCAGTTCTTCTTTGCGCGTGCCGGAGCGATTGATGTCGATGGCGGGGAAGACGCGCTTGTCGGAGAGCTTGCGATCGAGGTGCACTTCCATGTTGCCCGTGCCCTTGAACTCTTCGAAGATGACGTCGTCCATGCGCGAGCCGGTGTCGATGAGCGCCGTGGCGATGATCGTCAGCGAGCCGCCTTCCTCGACGTTACGCGCGGAGCCGAAGAAGCGCTTCGGGCGCTGCAGCGCGTTGGAGTCGACGCCGCCCGACAACACCTTGCCCGACGGCGGCACGACGGTGTTGTAAGCGCGCGCGAGACGCGTGATGGAGTCGAGCAGAATGACGACGTCGCGCTTGTGCTCGACGAGTCGCTTCGCTTTCTCGATGACCATCTCGGCGACCTGCACGTGACGCGAGGCCGGCTCGTCGAATGTCGACGAGATCACTTCGCCTTTGACGCTGCGCTGCATGTCCGTGACTTCTTCCGGACGTTCGTCGATGAGCAGAACGATGAGCGTGACTTCCGGATGATTCGTGGTGATGGAGTTGGCGATGCTCTGCAGAAGCATCGTCTTGCCGGTGCGCGGCGGCGCGACGATGAGACCGCGCTGCCCTTTGCCGATCGGCGCGATGAGATCGAGCACACGCGACGACATCTGCGTCGGCGCCTCGAGCTTGATGCGTCCCTGCGGATAGAGCGGAGTGAGGTTGTCGAAGAGGATCTTCTCGCGCGCGACGTCGGGATGCTCGAAGTTGACCGCTTCGACTTTGATCAGCGCGAAGTAACGCTCGCCTTCTTTCGGCGGACGCACCTGACCGGAGACCGTGTCACCAGTGCGAAGATCGAAGCGGCGGATCTGTGACGGCGAAACGTAGATGTCGTCCGGCCCCGGAAGGTAGTTGTATTCGGGCGCGCGAAGGAATCCGAATCCATCCGGAAGGCACTCCAGAACTCCCTCCGAAAAGATGAGACCGGACTTTTCGGTCTGTGCGCCGAGGATGCCGAAGATGAGGTCCTGCTTGCGCATGCCGGACGCGTTCTCGACGCCGAGCTCTTTGGCGAGCTTCGCGAGATCCGGCAGCTTCATCTCCTTGAGCACACGAATGTCGAGCGTCTCCGCGGCCTGCTGCTGTTGCTGCTGCGCTTTCTTTCCGTTGCCGTTGCCGTTACCGCCTTCGTGTTTCGGCGCGGCCTCCACCGGTGCTGCTTCTACGGCAGGTGCGGGCGCGGCTTCGACCGGAGCAGGAGCCTCTTCGGGCTCCACGGCCGGCGCTTCTTCGACCGCGGGTGCGGCTTCCGCGGCAGGCGCTTCTTCCGCGACCGCGTCCTTCTTCTTGCGCGGTGCGCGCTTCGGCTTCTCCGGCTTCTCGGCGATTTCCGCGTCGAGCACGGCGGTGGTTTCGTTGTCTTCGGTGTGTGCCATTGGATCCTCTTACAGACGCGCGATCATTTCGCGCCGGATTTCGTCGATACCTTTTTTCGTCACCGCGGATGCGGCGATCAGCGCGTCGTCCGCGAGCTCCAGATCACTGGCAATGCCGCGGCGCGCCTGGATGAGTTGGTTGTTAGACAATTTGTCGCTCTTGGTCAGCACGATTCGTTCGTCGACTTCATCGAGTGCGCGTGCCCACTCGTGCATTTGCAGATCGTGCTCGCCGGGTGTGCGCCTAACGTCGAGCAGGAGAAAGATCAGCTTCAACTCTTCTGCAGTTTCGAGATACGACGTAACGAGCTGCCGCCAGGATGCGGACATGCTCTTCGGAACCTTTGCGTATCCGTAACCCGGAAGGTCGACGAGATAGAAGCGCTCGTTGATGAGATAGAACTGCACAGCCTGCGTCTTACCCGGCGTCTGTGAGACGCGAGCAACGCCTTTGCGATTCAGCACGGCGTTGATCAACGACGATTTCCCTACGTTAGAGCGGCCCACCATTGCGAACTGTGGCCGCTTGTCACGCGGAAAATCGCCGGGCTGATACGCCGCCCGACTAAAAGTGACTGATCGGATGTCCAAGAGTGAAAAATCGGCTTGCTGTAACTACGAATACCCGGCACTGCCGGATACGCGCGACTTGTCTTGTTCTGGTTACAAAAGCCCGGTGTGATGACTACGCGGGTAAAACGAGATGAAGTGAATTGTGAAGCTGAACGGCGGAGATTGTGGCGAGTTTTAAGGAGAGTGTCAAACGGGGTTGTCGGTAGTCGGTTGTCGGTTGTCGGGAGCACCGGCTCCGCAATCGACAAAACGACAACGACAAATTGTCAATGAACGACTGCCGCATCAGTAGCCGGCTATCGGAGCTCCCGACAACCGGCTACTGACTACCGACAACCAATTCTCAATGCGTAACCGGCAAATCGCCGGAAATGACCTTCTCTGGCTCGGGCAGTTTTTCCTTCGCTGCCAATGGAACAATCGTGCCATCGAGTGCGAGGTTCATGACTTCATCCATCGACTCGACGAGATTGAATTCCATGCGCTCGCGAACGTCCTGCGGGATGTCTTCGAGGTCGCGCTCGTTCTCTGCCGGAAGGATGATTCGAGCGATGCCGGCGCGTGCTGCCGCGAGGATCTTGTCCTTCACACCGCCGACCGGAAGCACTTTGCCACGCAGCGTGATCTCGCCGGTCATGGCGATGTCACGATGCACGGGGATCTTCGTCACCGCGGAGAGCAGCGCCGTGGCCATGGTGATGCCGGCCGACGGACCATCTTTCGGAATCGCGCCTTCCGGCACGTGAATGTGAATGTCGAGACTCGCGTGGAAATCAGGCTCGAGTCCGAACATCTCCGCGCGGGAGCGCACGTACGACAACGCCGCGCGCGCCGACTCCTGCATCACGTCACCGAGTTTGCCGGTGAGGGTGAGATTGCCTTTACCGCGTGAGAGCGCGACTTCGGTCGAGAGAATCTCGCCGCCGACTTCGGTCCATGCGAGACCGGTTGCGAGTCCGATCTCCGCTTTGTCGTGAATCTGATGCGAGCGGTATTTCGCTTTGCCGAGGAGCTCGCGAACTTTGGCGCGGTCAATGACGGTCGTGTAATCCGGACCGGCTTTCAGCACCTGACGCGCGATCTTGCGCAGCACCGAGCCGACTTCACGCTCGAGTCCGCGCACACCCGACTCACGCGTGTACGCGTCGATGAGCTCTTCGAGCGCGGTGTCCTGCACTTCGATCTTCGCGTCGTCGAGTCCCTGCTCCTGCTTCTGCTTCGACACGAGGAACTGACGCGCGATGGCGAGCTTCTCGAGATGCGTGTAGCCGGAGAGCTGAATGATCTCCATGCGATCGCGCAACGGCGCCGGAATCGTGTGCGTCACGTTCGCGGTGGCGATGAACATGACCTTCGAGAGGTCGTACTCGACATCGAGATAGTGATCGACGAACGCGTTGTTCTGCTCCGGATCGAGCACCTCGAGCAGCGCCGCGGAAGGATCTCCGCGGAAGTCCATCGACATCTTGTCGACTTCGTCGAGCAGGAAAACCGGATTGGTCGTGCCGGCCTTCTTCATGCGCTGAATGATCTGACCGGGGAACGCGCCGATGTACGTGCGGCGATGTCCGCGGATCTCCGCTTCATCGCGCACGCCGCCTAACGAGAGGCGCACGAACTTGCGGCCCGTTGCGCGAGCGATCGATTTCGCGAGCGACGTCTTGCCGACGCCCGGAGGTCCGACGAAGCAGAGGATCGTGCCTTTCGGCTGCTTCACGAGCTGGCGCACCGCGAGGAACTCGAGGATGCGCTCTTTGATCTTCTCGAGACCGAAGTGGTCTTCGTTGAGGATCTGCTCGGCGAGCTCGATGTCTTTGATTTCCTTCGAAGACTTCTTCCAGGGAACGGCGACGAGCCATTCGATGTAGTTGCGCGAGACGGTGGCTTCCGCGCTCACGCCGGGCATCGCTTCGAGACGCTTGAGCTCCTGCAGAGCTTTTTCTTTCGTCTCCTTGGGCATGCCCGCTTCTTCGATCTTCTGGCGGAGCTCTTCGATCTCATCCGAGCGATCGTCCTTGCGGCCCAGCTCGTGGTGGATCGCCTTGATCTTCTCGTTGAGGTAGTACTCCTTCTGCGCGCGCTCCATCTGCTTTTTGACTTTGGAGTTGATGCGCTTGTCGATGTTGATCTTTTCGATCTCGATCTCGATGAAGTCCTGCAGTTTCTGCAGGCGCTCATACGGCGAAGGAGTCTCGAGAAGCTGCTGCTTCTCGGTGGTGGTGATCAGCAGGTGCGAGGCGAGGGTGTCGGCGAAGCGATCGGGATCATCGAGCTTCAGCGTCGACATGACGCCTTCGAATGCGAGGTGATGGCTCATCTTCGCGTACTGCTCGAAGATCTCCATCAACTTCTGCATGTACTGCGAAACCTCGGGCGTGAGCGGGTACTTCGTATCGATCTCACGCACCGCGACGGTGACGTAGCCGTTGGTGTCCTCCGCGGAGACGATCTCGCCGCGAGTGATCCCTTCGACCATCACCTTCACGTTCTGATTCGGGAGCTTCAGGTTCTGGACAACGGTGGCGATGACGCCGATCTGATAGATCTCCGTCATCGACGGATCGTCGACCTTCGGGTCGCGCTGCGTCGCAAGAAAGATCTTCTTCTCCGTCGTGGCGAGAGTGGCTTCGAGCGCGAGAATCGACGCGCGCCGGCCCACGACGAACGGAGCCATCATCGAAGGGAAAACGACCATGTCCCGAAGAGGGACGAGCGGAAGTTGAACGATGTTCGATTCGGTGTTCGACATGTGTGTTGACTGTTATACGCGGTTTCCAGGGTAAAAACTTCCACATGGGACTTTGGTACGAGGTCCCACTAAATCAAAGGGCCGCGTTGCCGCGGCCCTTCATTGCACGATTGGTGAGTTGGGTTAGCCAGCCTTCTTGTAGAGCGTCTCGGGCTGGCTGCGATTCTCGACCACTTCGCGCGTGATGACGCATTCGGTGATCGAGTGCTCGCTCGGAATCGTGTACATCATTTCGAGCATCAGCTCTTCGATAATGATCTTGAGTCCGCGCGCGCCGACGTTGCGCTTGAGCGCTTCTTCGGCGATCGCTTCGAGCGCATCGTCTGCGAATTTCAGCTCGACGTTCTCGAAGCCCATGATCGTCTGGTACTGGCGCACCAGAGAGTTCTTCGGCTCGCGAAGGATCTCGATGAGCGCGCCTTTATCGAGCTCGCTCAACGTGGCCACGACGGGCAGACGGCCGACGAACTCGGGGATCAGTCCAAAGCGGATCAGATCTTCCGGATGCGTCTGCGCGAGCAGCTCGCCGGTCTTCTTCTCTTTCTTCGACGCGATCTTCGCGCCGAAGCCCATCGACGTCTGCGAGAGACGGCGCTCGATGACGTTGTCGAGACCGACGAACGCGCCTCCGCAGATGAAAAGGATGTTCGTCGTATCGATCTGGATGAATTCCTGATGCGGGTGCTTGCGTCCGCCCTGCGGCGGAACATTCGCGACGGTGCCTTCGAGAATCTTGAGCAGGGCCTGCTGGACGCCTTCGCCGCTCACGTCGCGCGTGATCGACGGGTTGTCGCCCTTGCGGCAGATCTTGTCGACTTCGTCGATGTAGACGATGCCGCGCTGCGTCTTCTCTTTGTCGTTGCCCGCCGCCTGATAGAGCTTGAGGATGATGTTCTCGACGTCTTCACCGACGTACCCCGCTTCGGTGAGCGTGGTCGCGTCGACGATCGTGAACGGCACCGAGAGCATGCGGGCAAGCGTCTGCGCGAGCAGCGTCTTGCCGGTGCCGGTGGGGCCGATCAGGAGAATGTTCGACTTCTGCAGCTCGACGTCCTGTCGCGTGTTGCGCGACTGATAGTCGATCCGCTTGTAGTGGTTGTAGACCGCCACGGCGAGCTTCTTCTTCGCCCGCTCCTGGCCGATGACGTAGAGGTCGAGGAACTCTTTGATCTCTTTCGGCTTCGGAAGATGACCGGCTCCTTCGAGCGCGCCCGGCTCGTCCTTACGGTCCTCCGCAATGATGTCCAGACAGATGTCCACACATTCATCGCAGATATACACCGTCGGTCCGGCGATCAACTTTTTGACGTCGCGTTGTGACTTGTTGCAGAAGCTGCAACGAAGGACGTCGCCGCTGTTCCCCTTCTTGGACATGTCCGATTGGGTCCTTTTCGTGAGCTCGCTCAAGATTGCTCCTGAGCGCCGTGCAAGTCAACTGAGTGTAGAGAGGCGGCATTCCGCCACCCCTCTTTGCTCCGTCAACCCGTGTTTGTTTCCGCTACTCGTTCCGAAGCACGACCCCCGTGCCTCGGCGTTTCCGTGTCGCGCAGCCGGCCGTGCCGGCCACAACTTCAGATTCGTTCCGTTACCTGTCCCGAAGCACCAACAGCGTGCCCGAGGCTTTGCCTGTCAGCGCAGCCGGCCGTGCCGGCGCGGCTAGTCGCGCTTGCTGATGACCTGATCAACAAGACCGTATTCCTGCGCCGCCTTTGCCTCCAGGATGTAGTCGCGGTCGGTATCCTTTTCAATCCGCTCGATCGGCTGCCCCGTGTGATCAGCGAGGATCTCGTTCAGACGATGACGCATGCGCAGGATGTCCTTCGCATGAATGTCGATGTCCGACGCCTGACCGCCGAGCCCCTGGAGCCATGGCTGATGAATGAGCACCCGCGAATTCGGCAACGCATAACGCTTGCCTTTCGTACCGGCCGCGAGCAGAACCGCCGCAAACGACGCGCATTGACCGATGCAGATCGTCGCAATGTCCGGCTTCACATACTTCATCGTGTCGTAGATCGCGAAGCCCGCGGTGATCGAGCCACCGGGTGAATTGATGTAGAGAGAGATGTCCTTCTCCGGATTCTCGGCTTCGAGAAACAGCATCTGTGCGATGACCAGGTTGGCGATGTTGTCGTCGATCGCCTGGCCGAGAAAAATGACGTTGTCTTTGAGAAGGCGTGAGTAGATGTCGTAAGCACGCTCGCCGCGCGAGGTCTGCTCGACGACCATGGGGATGAGAACCATCGGTTTGCTTCTCCTTCGGGGCGTAGTTAACCACAAAACAAAACGGCGGGCTGAAAGCCCGCCGCTCCACTGAAACGCAATGCGCGTCAGTGCGTCTTCGCTTCGTTCAACACCAGTTCCAGCGCGCGATCCTGCGCGAGCGACGAGCGCAATGCCTCGTAGCCGCCATCGTGCCGGAGATGGTGCTTCACATCGGCGAAGTCGCGCTCCTGTTCGCGCGCGGCGCGGCGAATCTCAGCGTCGACTTCGACGTCGCTGATCTGAATGTTTTCCTTCTTCGCAATCGCTTCGAGAATCAGCGAGCGCTTCACGCGCTTCACCGCTTCCGGACGGAACTCGTCGGCGATGCGGCGCCAGTCGAAGTTCGCGCCTTCGAGATCGACGCCCTGCGAGACGAGGTAGCGCGCGTAGTTGTTCAGCGACTTCCCGAGCTCCTCTTCGACGAGCGATTCCGGCACATCGAATTCATGCGCCGCGAGCAAACGCTCGCCGATCTGATTGCGCTTGAAGCGCTGCGCTTCGACTTCGCGATGGCTGCGAATGTCCGCGGAGATCTGCTCGCGCATCTGATCCACGGTGTCCCAGCCGCCGACGCTCTTCGCGAATTCGTCGTTGACGTCCGGCTTCTCCTGCACGCGAATCTCTTTCAGTGTCACATCGTGATGCACGGTCTTGCCGCGCCACGCTTCCTGATTCGCATCGTCGCCGTACGCCTTGTCGAACGACGCCACGTCGCCGGCCTTCTTGCCGCGCAACACGTCGTGCAACTCCGGCAGCGGCGTTTCCTCGCCGACCTTGAAATGACCGGAGTCATTCTTCGCCTCGATGTCTTCGCCCGACGACGCGATGTCGATCACGGCGAAGTCGCCGTCTTCGAGACCGCGATCTTCGATCACGCGATACACGCTGGCCTGTTCGCGCAGACGCTCGATCATCGCTTCGACGTCCGTGTCCGAGACTTCGATCTTCGGATCTTCGATCTCGAGGCCGCGGTATTCGCGCAGCTCGATCACCGGCTTCACTTCGAAGCGCGCTTTGTACTTGACCGGCGCGCCGTCGATGAACGGATCGACGTGCTCGAGCTGCGGCTCGCCGACCGGCTCGAGGCCGCGCTCTTTCATCGCCTCGCGGAACGACTGGCCGAGGAGACGCGAGACCACTTCCTCGTTGATCTCTTTCGCGAAGCGCGTGCGCACGACGCTGGCCGGCACCTTGCCGGGACGAAAGCCCGGAACGCGCGCCTGGCGGCCGAATTCGCTGGTCACGCGATTCGCTTCACTCGAAAGCAGAGCGGCCGGGATCTCGACTTCGACGGTCTTCTGAACGGGAGAAAGGTCTTCGAAATTAAGTACTGTCATTGATGTGCGATTTGTGGTGTGAAATTGAAAATTGAAAACTGAAAATTGAAATTGCTCACCAAAAAGAACACGTCACCCGTGCATGTTTTCAATTCGCCATTTTCAATTTTCAATTTTCGTCAGAGTTGGTGCGAAAGGTGGGACTCGAACCCACACGGCTTTGGGCCACTGGATCCTAAGTCCAGCGCGTCTGCCAATTCCGCCACTTTCGCAGGAAATCGTTAGTAAACACAAAAAGAGGACCGAGGCCAAGGTCAGCCGTCGGTCCTCAGTAGCATTACGGTGTTGGTGCCCCCACTAGGACTCGAACCTAGAACCAACGGATTAAGAGTCCGCTGCTCTACCAATTGAGCTATGGAGGCTCACGGGACCCGCTACAACAAACGGACGCGGAAAGTATTTCGGCGCAGAACGTTAGTCAAGAAGAAGGTGCAAGCTCCGCCTGCACTTGCAAATCGACGAGCCGATTCGCGCGACGCATGTAGCCCCAGCCCGAATACAACGTCATCGCGCACGACACGCGAAACAGCACGTTCGCGAGCGGCAGCACCTGCGGCAAAAACCCATTCGCGGCGATTGTTGCGCCGAGGGTGATCGCTTGCAGAAGCGTTGACGCCTTGCCCGCGATCGAAGGCGGAAACCGATTGATCTGCACGCGCGTGTACATCAGATACGCGAAGAAGATGATCAGGAAATCGCGGATGAACACCGAGAACGTGAGCCAGCCCGGGATGCGAATGCGCGGCACTTCCGCGGCAAACGTGTAGTAGAGAAATCCGCACACCATCAGCGTCTTGTCCGCGGCCGGATCGAGCAACGCGCCGAGCTTCGACTTCACGTTGAAGCGCCGCGCGAGCGCGCCATCGAAGATGTCGGTGACCGCCGCGGTCACGAAGATCGTGAAGGCCACGGTGTACATCCTCTGCATCGACGCGCCGAGAAAACACGGCACGAGGAGGAGCCGGAGGATCGTAAGGATGTTGGGGATGTGCTTCATGAAGGGTTGGCGGTTGATTGTTGGCGGCTCAGCCAGCCGACAACTAAACCTCGGCTCGGAACTGATCCAGCGCGGTCTTTTTCAAATAGATCGTCTTCCCTTCGGAGAGCAGCAGGTTCTGCCGCATCAGATCGTGAATGAGGCGCGAGACCGTTTCGCGCGACGTGCCGATCATGTTCGCGATCGACTGATGCGTCGGACGCGTCACCGCAACGTAGCCGTTGTCCAGCACCTTGCCCTGATCTTTCGCGAGATCGAGGAAGAAGCGCGCGAGACGGCCGTACACGTCCATCGTCGCGAGCGACTCGATGCGGCTCGAGGCATTGCGCAGACGCTTCGAGATCACCGCCAGCATCTTGCGCGTGATGTCGAAGTTCTCCGACAGGATCTGCAGGAAGTCGTTGCGCCAGATCGTCACGAGCTCGAGCGGCTCGGTCGCAACGACCGTGGCCGAGCGAGGCTCATCATCGAGCAGCGCCATCTCGCCGAAGAACTCTCCCGGGCCAAGCAGCGAGAGGATGATCTCTTTGCCTTCGGGCGAGATCATCGTCACTTTCACCTGGCCTTCGCGGATGAGACAGAACACGTCGCCCGACTCGTCGGCATAGAAGACGACGTCGTCTTTCGCGTAGCGCCGCGTCTTCGCGACCGCGGCGATGGCGGCGAGCTCGCGGTCATCGAGATCGGCGAAGAGCGGGAACTTCCTGAAGAAGTTGGTTTGCATGCGGCGCGGGGATTGTCGCCGCTATGGAGTGCGGTGGCGCAAGCCACCGCTTTCGTCGCCACACGGATTCGAAAGCGGTGGCTGCCGCGACCGCACTCCATAGCGCTACACTTCCCGCCGCGTGCCCATCAAACGCATCATTCCTGTCTCGTCCGGCAAAGGCGGCGTCGGCAAGACCACGTTCGCAATCAACTTTGCACTCGCGCTGTCGCGTCATGGGCGCACAGTCATCGTCGATCTCGATACGGGCACGTCCGCGATCCGCAACGCGATCGACGTTCCGATCGAAAAGGACCTCTACCATTTCTTTCGACGAAACGAGCCGCTCGCGAACTGCGTCACGCAACTCGACGATCGTCTCGACCCGCAGCGCCGCTTTCGCAATTTCGGATTCATCGCCGGGCCGCTGCATCTCATCGACGAGATCACGAACTTTGGGCCCGCACACAAAGCGCGACTGATCGAAGCGATCAATCAACTCCCCGCCGATTACGTGATTCTCGACATGCGCGCGGGACTCGATGCGAATGTCATTGACTTTCTGCCGTTCTCGAACTCCGGCATCCTCATCTTCACGCCGCATCTGCCGAGCGCGACGCTCGCCGCATCGGACATCGTGAAGGCAATTCTGTTTCGCAAGCTGCGTCTCATTTTCAGCAAGGACTCGCCGTTCTTCGAGACCGTTCCGGACGCGGCGTTCTCGTTCAAGCTGATCAATGATCTCGTCGATCGCGTCGAAGATGTGTACGACTCGTCGGTGCAGAATCTCGACGCGTTCGCGCTCGACCTCGCACAAAACCTCGGCGATCACCCGATCACGCGCACCGTGCAGACGACCATCGACGAGTTCCGCGTGCACTACGTGCTCAATCTCTTCAACGGCGTCGAGGATTCGTTCAACACCGCGGTGAAGCCGTTCCTCGACAATCTCACGCGCAACGTCTCCGCGCGCTGCGGCGTCACGAACCTCGGCTGGATCACACGCAGCGACGCCATCCATCGCGCGAACTGCAATCGCCTTCCCGCGCTGCTGCTGCGCGATGAGAAGAAAAGTCCACCGAAGAAAACGATGGAGCTCGACGACATCCGCGCGATGGTCGGACTCGAGCCGCCGAAAAAATCCTCCGTCGCCGCGGCGATCAGCGCGCCGAAGTCGATCGCGCACGAAGCCGACGATCACCTTTCGCGTCAGCTCGCAACGCTGAAAACGATGTTCGAGCAGAAGAAGGACGACGACTTCTACGCAAATTTCGATTACGTCACACAACGGACTCTGTTTTCGATGAAGAATCGTCGCCCCAGCGAGCTGGGTGACGTACGCATCTACACACCGAGCGAGATGCTCGCCTCGCTCTTCGCGAAGTCCAACCTACCGACCACGATCGATTGGAGCGAACTGGAGTGAAAAGATTTTCGGCCCTTGCTGTAACTGTCGTCCTCTGTACCTCCTCTCTCATCGCCGCTGACAACACGCCGGACCTGCAGATGGTCACGCGCATTCGTCAGGAAGGCTTCCGCAATTCGAAGGTGATGGATTACGCACGCATGCTGACGGACGGCATCGGCGGACGCCTCACCGGCTCGCCACAGATGAAGAAGGCGAACGAATGGACGCGCGACGAGTTCACCCGCATGGGACTCGCGAACGCTCATCTGGAGCCTTTCAAATTCGGTCGCGGCTGGGTCTCGGACAACGTGAGTGTCCGCATGATCGAGCCCGATCAGCAGCAGCTTTATGCGATCGCATTCGCATGGTCGCCGTCGACGAACGGCGTCGTGCGCGGCAAGGTCGTGAAAGCGAAACTCGAGTCGAAGGAAGATCTCGAGAAGAACAAAGGCAAGCTCGCCGGCGCGATCGTGATGATCGCCGAGCCGAAGGAGATGAAGCCGGTCGACAAGGCGTATCTCGAGCGCTACTCGGATGAAGAGCTGGCGAAGCTCAGCGACTTCGAGATTCCGGCCGCACGCGACAGCGCGCGTCGCGCGGAGTACATGAAGCGCCGCGAGTTCCGCAAAGAGCTCGCGCAGTTCGCAATCGACGAGAAGATCGCGGCGATCCTGCAGCCGGGCGGCGCGGAAGGCGCGGGCGGTGTGTTCCGCGTGCAGAGCTCGGGCACGTGGCTCGACACGGAGCCGGTCGGCATTGCGACGATCGGTCTCGCTCCGGAGCACTACGCGCGCATCTCGCGTCTGCTCGACGATAAGAAAGACGTCGAGCTCGAAGTGGAGCTGAAGACGCGTTTCCTCGATCAGGATCTCAACGCTTACAACACCATCGCGGAACTGCCGGGCAGCGATAAGAAGGGCGAAGTGGTGATGCTCGGCGCGCACATGGACTCGTGGCACACGAGCACGGGCGCGACGGACAACGCGGCCGGTTCCGCCGTGATGATGGAAGCGATGCGCATTCTCAAGTCGCTCGGCGTGACGCCGAAGCGCACGATTCGCATCGCGCTCTGGTCCGGCGAAGAACAAGGTCTCCTCGGATCACGCGCATATGTCGAAGATCACTTCGCGAAACGCGCCGAGCCGAAGGATCCGGAGCAGGCGAAGCTGCCGGCGTTCGCGCGTACGACCGACAAAGGCGAGCTCGTGATCAAGCCGGAGCAGGCGAAAGTCTCGGCGTACTTCAATGTCGACAACGGCACGGGCAGGATTCGCGGCATCTACGCGCAGGAAAATGCGGCCGCCGCACCGATCTTCGAGCAGTGGCTCGCGCCGTTCCACGACCTCGGCGCCACCGCCGTCACGATGCGCAACACCGGCAGCACGGATCACGTGTCGTTCGACGACGCGGGCATCCCGGGTTTCCAGTTCATTCAGGATGATGTCGAGTACTTCACGCGCACGCATCACACGAACTGGGATTCGTACGAGCGCCTGCAACGCGAAGATCTGATGCAGGCTGCGGTGATCGTGGCGTCGTTCGTCTGGGAAGCCGCAAATCGCCCGGAGATGATGCCTCGCAAACCCCTCGCGAAATAACCCCATTGTGGGTGGCGGGAGGCACGAATCTCATGCCTCCTGCCACCACCCGAGCCATGGTCATCCCGAGCGTAGCGAGGGACCTGGGCGGGCGGGCGGCGCGTATCACACGCCTCCTACCACCACCCGAGCCCCAGATCCCTCGCGCCCGCTCGGGATGACATCGTGGCGCGTAACTCACGCCTC
>JBQCJC010000405.1:0-5395 GCA_051953135.1 Thermoanaerobaculia bacterium
CCAGCACCTGCTCGCGCACGCCGACCTTTCCGAAGTCGTGCAGCAGCGAGGCATAACGCACTTCGCGCACCTGATCGGACGTAAACCGCACGTCTTTGTACGGACCGAAGTCGATGCGATCGATGACTCGCGAGAGCTCGACCGTCAGATCCGCAACGCGGAACGAATGACCCGAGGTCGTCGGATCTCGTTGCTCGATTGCTGTAACCGCAGCGGTTACAAATCCCTCGAACAGGCGCTCGATCGATTCGTACAACAGATTGTTCTCGACCGCGACCGCCGCCTGGCTCGCGAGCGCACGCATGATCTCCGCGGTGTCGTCATCGAACGCGACGACGTTCTCGGGGATGTTCAACGCGTTGAGTCGCAGCGTCGCGCCAAGGCGTCTGCGATTGATGAGCTGCGGCACCCCGATCACATCGCCGGCGTGATTCGTCATCGGAAAGACGAGCAGTGATTTCGTGAGGTAGCCGTTCTTCTCATCGAACGACCGATTGATCTCGTACTCCGCCTCGGGCGGGAGGTTGTACGCGTCGGGGATCACCAGCGTCTCGCCCGTCATCGCCACGTAGCCCGCGAGGCTCTTGCGCGTCGCCGGAAGAATCGTTTCCTCGAATGCATCGACGTCGATCGAACTGTTCTGCGCGAGCTTCCAGCGCAGCACTTTGTTCTCATTCACCTCATCGACGAGATACAGCGAGCCCGCGTCCGCGCGCGACAGCTCGCGCGCTTTGCTGAGGATCATCGTCAGCAGCACCGAGTGATCGCGCACCGTCGACAACGCCGCGCCGACTTCCGAGATCTCCTGCAGTTCTCGCGTGCGCTCGCTCAGCTGCTTTTCGAGTTGATCGGCGCGTTGCTTCTGATAGAGAAACTGATACGCACGCTTGAGCGCCGACATCAGCACCAGCACCGAAGGATTCTCGGGAAGGTGCATGTAGATGTTGTCGTCGGTGAGCCACTGCGGGCGTTCTTCCAGACCCACGCCGACGAACGTCGTGCGCGGATCATGTTGCAGCGCGGTGCTGCGCCCGTTGAGGATTCCGGGGTCGACGAGTACCACGCGCAGCGAGCTACTGTCGTTGCCGAGGTGATCGAGATTCGTAAAGCGCCGTGATGCGATCGACTCACGCGTCAGCACATCGGCATAACGACCGATCGGAAACCAATCCGAGTGCAGGAGCGTAAGTGTGTGCATGTGGCGCTTCGTGGTGCGTCGGCGTGAACCATGGGAGGACAGTCGTTCTTCCACGGACGAATCGTCGCCGTACAGCCCGCTTTTGTTCCTTCGACGAGCTAAGTGTACGCCGCTCACTCGCCACGATGTAACCGGTGACACCGGGATCGCGTACGGATGTTTGCCGCGCCAGCGTGCTGGACGGCGTGCTCCATGCAAGATCGCGGTGCGCAAAGAAACGTAATCCGTCGTAATCTGATCGCCTGCCTCCGAACCTCGCCGAGTGTCCGAACGACGAGTACTCGGAGGCAGCAGGGTAAATACACGGCAGCAAAATTTGGGTTCAGTTCGAACCAGGAGATTCGACGTGCCTGAAGTGTTGCGCGAGGTGCAACGCACATTCCCTGTCGGAAGTGCCCGGCGCGACGTCGCGATCATCATCGCGACGCTGGTTGCCGCTCTGGCGATCGAGATCGCGCTCCTTCTCGCCTTCGATCTTCCACAGCGTCGCACCGAAGCCCTGCAGAACACGGTCACGCAACTGCGCGTGATCGCGGATGACCGCCAGACCGCCATCAGTTCGTGGGCGCAGGAGCGTCTCGCCGATACACGCGTCGCCGCGTCGTATGTCGATGATGTTCTCGACGGCACAACGAGGACGGAGCATCTCTCGAACGAGCTGCTCGATGACTTCGTCAGCAGCTACCGCTACGACGCCGCGTACATTCTCGACGCATCCAATCGCGTCCTGATTCACAGCAAAGACGCGATCCGCGACGAACCCTGCATCGCAACGTTCGCAGAACGCGCGCGGACTCACGGCCAGGAGATCATCGACTTCTGCCGGGATCAGCAAAAGAACCCGAAGATCATCACCGCCGCACCGCTGCTGCCACATAGCAATAAGGCCCTGCAAGCAGCCGCGATCGTGTTCGTCATCGATCCGCATCCATACATCTATCCCTCGATCATCAAGTGGAGCACGACGACGAAAACGGGCGAGTCGACGTTAGGTCGCATCGAAGGCCGCGAGGCGGTGTCGCTCTCGCCGGTACGTCACATCAAAGCGGCACCGATGACTCTGCGGCGGCCGCTGGAGCGAAGCGCAATCGGCATCGCGAAACAACGAGGGCACACGATTCGATATCGCGACTATCGCAACGTGCCGGTCGTCGGCGAAGTGCGTGAGCTCGGCCAGACACCATGGGCTCTGATCGTGAAGATCGACGAGTCCGAAGTCTTTGCGCCTGCCGTCGCACAGACAACGCACCTCGGCGTGATCGTTTCCGGCGGCTCAATTCTCGTGGCGTGGCTCGCGTTTTTCGTGTTGCGCTCCGCACGCGTTCGCAAGTTACGTCGCGCTGAAGAGGATTTCCGGCATCTCTTCGAGAACACGATGACCGGCATTCTCGTGTGCGAGCTCATTTTCGATTCGCACGGCAAGCCGGTCGATCATCGACTGGTACTCGCGAATACAGCATGCGAGCGATTGACGGGAATCAACGCCAAAGAGGAGATTGGGCGAACCGGCCGCGAGATGACGCTTCAGTGGCCGCCCGAGGTTCTCGCCCAGTTGTACGACGTGGCGATGACGGGCCGCTCGCTCCAGTACGAACGCTTCAACGAATCCGTCGGCGCGTGGTACGACACTCGTGTTTTCGCGCCGCGCAAAGGCGAGTTCGCACACGTCTTCAACGACATCACCGATCGCAAACACGCGGAGAGTCTCGCGCGCACGCTGTCCGATGACTCACTCGTCGGAGTCTTCAGCTACGAAGACGAAGTCATCACCTACGTGAACGCCGCGGCCGCGCGAATGTTTGGCTACGAGCCGGAAGACATCATCGGACAGAGTCCGCTGATGATCGTGCATCCCGACGATCAACGCCGCGTCGCGGAACAGATTCGGCGAAGAATGGCGCGCGAGATCGGCATCGAGATGTATTCGTTCCGCGGCCGGCGGAAAGATGGCGCTGCGTGCTGGATCGATGTCGCGGTGAATCCGGTCGTTCGCGATGGGCGTATGGTGATGATCGGCAATCTCATCGACATCACGGAGCGCGTGAACGCGGAGTCGGCGCTGCAGCGTCTGGCCATCGCGGTGGAACAACTCACCGAGGGGATTGTCATCACCGATCCGATAGGCGTGATCCATTACGTCAATCCCGCGTTCGAACAGCTCACCGGACTCTCGCACGACGAAGCAATCGGACAACAGTGGCCGCTGCTGGAACGCGGCGATGGAATCTCGACGTCCGTGCGCGAGACACTCGATCGCGGAGAAACATGGCGCGGTGTCGTCAGGAACGAGCGCGTCGACGGCTCGACCTTCGAGGAAGAAGTGTCGGTCTCACCGGTGCGTGACTCGCACGGCGCGATCGTGAATTACGTCGCGGTGAAACGCGACATCACGAAAGAACGCATGCTCTTCGCGCAGATTCTGCAGGCGCAGAAGATGGAGGCGGTGGGCACGCTCGCCGGCGGTGTCGCGCACGACTTCAACAACCTGCTGCAGGGCATGTCGATGATGGTGCAGATCGCGATGCGCAGCAGCGGCGACCCCGAACGCCTCGCGCGCACGCTCGCGGACCTCTCGCGGCTCGTGCAACGCGCGAGCGGTCTCACGAAGCAACTGCTGCTCTTCTCGCGAAAAGACGTTGCCCGCCAGGAGCGCGTCGATCTCAACGACGTCGTGCGCGAAATGTCGAAGCTGCTGCGCAGGCTCGTTCGCGAGAACATCACGTTCCGGATCGTCCTCGCGAGTGAACCGCTGCTGGTGACCGCGGATACGGGACAACTCGAACAGGTGCTCGCGAATCTCGTCGTGAACGCATCGGATGCCATGCCGAACGGCGGACGTCTCGAAATCCGTACGGATGGCGATGCGTCGATGTGCAAAGTCATCGTTCAGGACACGGGCGAAGGCATTCCCGCGGCGATTCGCGATCGCGTGTTCGAACCGTTCTTCACAACCAAGGGCAAAAACAAAGGCACCGGCCTCGGGCTCGCGGTCGTCCACGGCATCGTCACCGAGCATGGCGGCGCGGTCGTCTTCGAGAATGTCGAGAGCGGCGGCACGCGCTTCTGCATCACTCTGCCGCGCGCAAACGATGGCGCGACCGCGTCTGCCGCGGAGGATACACGGCCTCCCCTGCCGAAAGGTCGCGGCGAACGCCTGCTCGTGATCGAAGACGAGGAGTCGGTGCGCACCGGCCTGGGCGCGATGCTCGAGTTGCTCGACTATCGCCCCGTCCTCGTCGGAACCGCGACCGCGGCGATGCAGCTTTCAGTCGATGAGCCGTTCGATGTGGTGATTGCCGATCTCGTGCTGCCCGATCAGTCGGGCATCTCCGTGGCGCGCGAGTTGTCGCAGCGCTGGCCCCGAATGAAGACGATTCTCATGTCGGGCTACAGCAACGATGAGATCCAGCACGAGATCGCCGGCACGAGTCTGCTGGTCAAACCGTTCGACATGATGGAGCTCGCGAATGCGCTGCGAAGCGTTCTCGCGGCGTAAATCGCGAAGCTGCCTCTACAATCTGCGCCCATGCTCAAGCGTGGTCTGCTGATTCTCCTTCTCGCCACCGCCGCATTCGCACAGAACGATGAGCCGCAACAGCCCTACGCGCCGAATCGCCGCGCGGGCGAAGGCGAAGGCCCTTTCAAGCGCCTGATCATTCGCGGCGCGACCGTCATCGACGGCACCGGCGCGCCACCGATGGGACCGATGGACGTCGTCATCGAAGGCAATCGCATCGTCGAAGTGCGCTCCGTTGGCTATCCGAAGGTCGAGATCGATCCGGCGCGCAGACCGAAGGACGCGGAACGCGAGATCGACGGATCGAAGATGTACGTCCTCCCCGGCTTCGTCGATATGCACGGCCACGCCGGCGGAACGGAGCAAGGCACGACCGCCGAGTACGTGTTCAAGCTGTGGATGGCGCACGGCATAACCACGGTGCGCGATCCGGGATCGGGCAACGGCGTCGAATGGACGATGCACGAGCGCGATCGGAGCGCGAAGAACGAGATCGTCGCGCCGCGCATCGTGCCGTACATCTTCACCGGCTCGTCGATGTGGGACGGTGGCGCGATCAACTCGCCGGAGCAGGCACGGAAATTCGTACAGTCGGTTGCGAAGCGCGGCGGAGCGGGATTGAAAATCATCGGCGCCGGCGATCCTGTTTACGATCCGGAGATCCTCTCCGCGCTGATCGA
>JBQCJC010000406.1:0-5751 GCA_051953135.1 Thermoanaerobaculia bacterium
GAGCCCGCCGCTCCACTTAGGCGTCTGCGCCGGAAAAGCGGAAGCGCGTCACTTCGCTTTCGAACTCGTTTCCGCTGCGCACGAGATTCTGCACGGTCGTCGTGAACTCGCGTGCGATCGCGTCGTTCTTCTGCGCGATGTCGAGCATCACGCGCGAAGCATCGGCGATGCGATCCGTTTCTTCGAGCTGACGCTCGAGCAGATCGCGCATCGCGCGCGCGTCCTCCGCGATCTTTTCCAGCGCGACGGTGATGCCGCGTCCCGCGGTCGATTGCTCTTCCGTTGCGCTCTTGACCTGCGCGGCGATGTCGCGCACGCGCTCCGATTCGTGCGCCATGAGCTCCGTGCCGCGCGCCTGCTCGCTCGTCGCGCGATTGATCTCGGCGATGTGATCGCTCATACGCGACGTGACCTCGTGCAGACGCCGCGAGGCCTGCGATTGCTCGCCGAGCGAGCGCGTGATGCGCGTGGCCATCTCGTACGAACGCGAGGCGCTGTCGACGATCTTGCCGAGGGACATGGACGCGTTCTCGGCGAGCTTCACGTTATCCGTCACCTTCGCGACGCCCTCGTGCATCTTCTGCACGGCCTGACGCGAGCCGCTCTGCACCGCTTTGATGATCGTGCCGATCTCTTTCGTCGAGCCGCGCGTGCGTTCCGCGAGCTCGCGAATCTCGTCGGCGACGACCGTGAATCCCGCGCCGTGCTCGCCCGCCTGCGCCGCGATGATCGCGGCGTTGAGCGAAAGCAAGTTCGTGCGATTCGCGACTTCCTCGATGACCGTGAGAATGCGGCTGATCTCGCCGACGCTGCGCTGCAGTTCATCGATCGTCTGCGCGGTGCTCATCGTCAACTCGTGCGTTGCATTGATGCCTTCGACCGTGCGATTCACCGCTTCACCGCCGGCGCGCGCGTCTTCACGCACCTGCTGCGCAATGTCCGCGGTCGACTGCGAGCTCGAAAGCAATTCAGTGACGGTCGAGTCCATCTCGCTGACGAACGACAGCACTTCTTCGCCGATGCCCGCGAGCACTTCCGTGCGCACCGACATCTCGTTCATCGACGCGTTCATCTCCGTCGTCGATGCCGAAGTCTTTTCGACGGACTGGAAGAGATAGTCCATGCTGCGCGCGACTTCTTCCGCCGATGCCTGCAGCTCGAGCGCGCGAGCCGATGCGTCCTGCGTGAGATCGGTGACGGTGTCGGCCGCGTGCAACACGCTGCGAATGCCGCCGCGCACGTTCTCGAGCGCGAGCGACGAGCTTTCGGTGAGATCGGTTTGATCCTGCGCGCGTTTCAACAGCGATTCACTGCCGCCGGTGATGACGCGCACGCCTTCGGTGATCGTCGTGCCGCTGCCGCCGACGCGGCCTAACAAGCGGCGAAGATTCGTTCGCGTTTCGCCGAAGCTGTCCGCGAGCGCGCCGACTTCGTCATCCGCAAACACGCGCGGCGCCACATCGAAATTGCCCTCGGCCATTTCCTTCGCCAGTGCGCGCAACTCGCGTACGGGCGTCGTGACATCGCGCGACAACACGATCGTCGCGGCGCCGAATGCAACCGTCGTCAGCAGCGCAACGATGAGTGTGTAGAGCGTGATCTGGAACGGAATGTTGCGATACGGCGCCCACGGAATTGCGAGCACGAGAATCGAGCCGTTGCTGAGCTTCGCGAAGCGGCTCACGTGATCGCTGATGAACGCGCGGCTGTCGCCGGTTTCGATCCGGCGAATCGCTTCCACCTCATCAGCCTCGAGCGGATCCTTCGTGCTGAGCTGCTTTCCTTCGGGCGTGATGAGATGCAGCGAGTATTCAGACGGGATGTAGTTGCGCAGCGTGTCGAGTGACGCCGCGTCAACCGTGCGCATGATGTTGACGCTGTCGAGCAGACGCTGGAAGCGTTCTGTTTCTGAAGTAATCGCGAGAATCTCGAGCGTCGTGGAAACGCGCGACGAGACGAGAAGAATCAGCGCCGCGGAAGAAATGACGAACGATCCGATGAAGACGAGCGCGATCTTCTTGCCGACCGACAACTCGCCGCCGACATAGTGAATGCGCTTGCCTTCCGCCGCTTCGAGCAGGCGGTGCTTGCCCATCACGTAGCCCCACACCACCGAAATGAACGCGGAGATCATCGCGGCGACGAGGAAATACGCGAAGCCGAGCATCGTCGGCATGAACAGCAGCGATGCGATGATCGCGAATACGATTCCTCCGCCGACCCACAGCAGCAGCGAGAGTCGTTTCGTCCGCTCGAGACACTCGGTCATCGCGGAGGACAGATCGCCGCGGCCCTGCAGTGCGTCTTCGACCGCTTCCGCTTTCTCGCGCACGGTGGACGCGAAGACCACGCTGCCGATCGCGTACGACACCGCGAGCAAGCCCGCGAGCCCGAACGCGCCGGTCCACGAAAGCTGCACCACCTGCGAAAGAAACAGCAGCGCCGGAGGAATGCTCAGCGCCAGCGGTGGCAGCAAAAGCCAGAAGAGATATCTGCGGGTGAAAGACATGGACGCGGGGATTGTAGCTCTGCACTAACAGATATGACTTTCCTCATAGCGCCCGGCCTGCCTTCTGCAGAGAATGGCGGCGTCATGCGAACGAGAGTCGCGATCATCATCGTTGGAGTTCTGTTCGGGATCGCGCTGGGCGTCGGCGGCTACACATTTGTGTACGCGAAGGGCTACTCGTATCTGACAAACGATCCCGCCGCGTGCGCGAATTGTCATGTGATGCAGGACTACTACAGCGGCTGGATGAAAGGTCCGCATCGCTCCGTGGCGGTCTGCAATGACTGCCATGCGCCGCACAACCTGATCGGCAAATACAAGACGAAAGCCACGAACGGATTCTGGCATTCGTTCTACTTCACGACCGGCCGCTATCCCGATCATCTCGAGATCAAAGCGCGCAACCTGAAAATCGAGAACGACGCGTGCCTGCACTGCCACACCGAGATCACGCAGGCCATCCTCAGCGACAACGTGCACGGCAAAGCAGGACAAACCGATTGCATTCGCTGTCACTGGGACGTCGGACACATGAAGTAGCGGGGGAGATTTGTTTATGGCAACCGAAGCGAAACCGAAAAAGAAACGGATGCTGCTCACGCTGGCGATCACCGCGATCGTCGCGGCGGCCATTGCCATCGGCATCACGGCGCTGCTGGTGAACATCTTTCAGCGCAAGTCGGAAGCGAAGAACCCGTTCTATCGCGTGGTCGCGCTCGATGAGAACACGACCGATCCGGCGAAGTGGGGACAGAACTTTCCGCTGCAGTACGACGGCTATCGACAAACCGTCGATCAGGTGCGCACGCGCTACGGCGGCAGCGAAGCGGTGCCGCATGAACCGTCGCAGGCCGATCCGCGATCGGTGGTCGCGCAATCACGACTCGAAGAGGATCCGCGTCTCAAGACGATGTGGGCAGGCTACGCATTCGCGAAGGATTTCCGCGAAGAGCGCGGCCACGCGTACATGCTGCTCGATCAGACCTACACCGAGCGACAGAAGGTCGTGAAGCAGCCGGGCACCTGTCTGCATTGCCATGCATCCATGGTGACGGCATACAAGAAGGCCGGAAACGGGGATGTGTGGAAAGGCTTCGAAGCCATCAATCACATGCCGTACTTCGAAGCGCGCAAGCTCGTCGATCATCCGGTCGCGTGCATCGATTGCCACGATCCTTCGACGATGGCGTTGCGCGTGACGCGGCCCGCATTCATCGAAGGCATGCGCAATCTGAAGAAGGATCCGAATTACGATCCAAATCGCGACGCGACGCGTCAGGAGATGCGCTCGTACGTGTGCGGACAGTGTCACGTCGAGTATTACTTCAAAGGTGCGGACAAGCGGCTCACGTATCCGTGGTTCAACGGACTGAAGGCCGATCAGATCCTCGAGTACTACGACACGCAGACGGATCACGCGGACTGGACGCACGCGGAGACAGGCGCGAAGGTGCTGAAAGCGCAGCACCCCGAGTTCGAGATGTACAACCAGGGCGTGCATGCGCGTTCCGGTGTTGCGTGCGCCGATTGCCACATGCCGTACAAGCGCGAAGGTGGGTTGAAGATCAGCGATCACCACGTGCGCAGTCCGCTGCTGAATATCAATCGCGCGTGTCAGGGTTGCCATCGCTGGGATGAAGCGGAGCTGAAGGCGCGCGTCGAGACGATTCAGGAGCGCAATTTCCAGATGCGCAATACGGCGATGGATGCGCTGATGGCGCTGATCGCGGACATCAAGGCAGCGGCCGCGGGCGGCGCGCAATCAGCGCAGCTCGATGAGGCGCGCAAGTTCCAGCGCAAGGCGCAGTTCCTGCTCGATTTCGTGGAGGCGGAGAATTCGACCGGCTTCCACGCGCCGCAGGAAGCCGCGCGTTTGCTGGTGTTGTCGGTCGATTACTCGCGCAAGGGCGAGCTCGCGTTGCGCACGGTTGCACCGGGTGCTGCGCCACTGCCGCAACCAGCGACTCCGCAGTTGCCCGCTGCACCGGTCGCAAAGACGGCAGCAACGAAGTAGCTGGATCGGCGGGCTTCGCCGCCCGCCGAATTCTTGTCACGCGGGGGCCGGCGGGCTGAGAGCCCGCCGCTCCACTTGACATTGCCCACGCATCGAGGGCCTGATTCACTCGCGTATGGAGCGGAGGAAGTACGGGCGCATCCGACTGGATACGCCGATGCCAGCGACGTTCGCGGATCGTTCGATTCGCATCCTCGAGCTCTCCGTCGTCGGCTTTCTCGTTGCGCATGAGTTGCGGCTCGCGGCGGATGAAACGCATCGCCTCGTGATCGAGTGGCAGGGCGCACGCCTCGAGCTCGACTGTCTTGTCGTCCGCTCCACTCTCTGGCGCCTCGGCAAAACGATGGGCGAGCGCAGCATCTACCACTCCGGTCTGCGCATCGTCGATGTTTCGCGCGAATCATTCGATACGCTGCGCGAGCTCATCGCCGAACGCGTGGTGCGCGCGCTCGAAGAGCAGAAAGCGAACGCGTACGGCATCCCGCCGCTCGCCGCGTACATGTATCGCTATCAACCGGAGAAGGGCGAGTTGTACCGGCGTTGCGAGTTGGTCAACGGCACGTGGCGCAAGACCGAAACGATTCGCTCCGCGCAGCCGATGAACGGCTTCACCGTTTCCGCGGATGTGAATCCCGAGCACATCGACATGCTCTGCCAGACGTGGGAGATGACCACCGGCGAAGGCCGGCGACTCACGCGATTGCTCGCGGAGTTGTCGATCAGCAAAGCGGAAGGCGTTCCTACGCGAAGATACGTACCGTGATCGAATTCATCGACGTCCTCACATCCGACGGCGCATTCACCGGTATCACGAAAGAAAAACGGCTCGCGCATCGCGACGGCGACTGGCATCGCGCGGCGCATCTCTGGATCATCGACTCGCGTGGCCGCTTGCTGCTGCAGCGTCGTGCATCGATCAAAGAAAGCTGGCCGGATTTGTGGGACATCTCCGTTGCCGGGCATGTCTCCGCGGGAGAGATGTCGATCGATGCGGTGATTCGTGAAGCGCGCGAAGAGATCGGCATCGTGATCGACGCGCAGGAGCTCACGCACATCGGCACGTTGAAGTACAGCGCGGTGGTTCGCGACAACTACATCGAGAACGAGTTTCACGACGTGTACGTTGCGTTTCGCGACGTCGATGTGAACGCGCTTACACTCGATCCACAGGAGGTCGCCGAGGTGCGGTTCGTGTGCGAAGAAGAGCTCGATGTGTATGAACGTGTTC